>JAGAJF010000072.1 GCA_017829005.1 Oscillospiraceae bacterium
CACACAGGCGCTCACAAGCTCAATCACTGTATGGGCGAGGCTCTCCTTGCAAAATATATGGGCAAGAAAAAGGTCATTGCCGAAACAGGCGCAGGTCAGCACGGCGTTGCACTTGCCACCGCTGCCGCATATTTCGGTCTTGAGTGCGACATCTATATGGGCGCTGTGGACATCAAGAAGCAGGCTCCCAATGTTGCAAGAATGAAAATTCTTGGCGCAAACGTGGTGGAGGTAACAGATGGTCTTGCAACCCTCAAGGAAGCCGTTGACGCTGCATTTGCCGCATATATGAAGGAGTACAAGGACTGCATTTACTGCATAGGCTCAGTCGTAGGTCCTCACCCCTTCCCGATGATGGTAAGAGATTTCCAGAGCGTGGTGGGAATTGAATCAAGAGAGCAGTTTATTGAGATGACGGGAGAGCTGCCTGACGCTGTTGTTGCCTGCGTAGGCGGCGGCTCAAATGCAATGGGAATGTTCTCGGGCTTCCTCAATGACCCTGTTGAAATTTACGGCGTTGAACCTCTGGGCAGAGGTACGGCTCTTGGCGATCACGCCGCAAGCCTTACCTATGGCGAGGAGGGCATAATGCACGGCTTTAACAGCATTATGCTCAAGGACGAGAAGGGCGAGCCTGCTCCCGTTTACTCCGTTGCCAGCGGACTTGACTATCCCTCTTCGGGTCCCGAGCACGCATTCCTTCACGACCTCGGCAGAGTAAAGTATGATGTGGTAAACGACGAGGAGACCATTGACGCATTCTTCACCCTTTCGAGAATGGAGGGAATTATCCCTGCAATAGAAAGCTCCCATGCTGTTGCATATGCGATGAAGCTTGCAAAGAATATGAAAAAAGGCTCTATCCTCATCAACCTCTCGGGCAGAGGTGACAAGGATATGGATTATATCATTGAAAAGTATGGTATAAGATAAGTTTTCCAAACTCAAGAAAGCTGCAGCCGCCCATTCTGCAAATTTATTTGGGCAGCAGTTATACGGCTTGGTAACGATAGAAATAAGCTGTGTCATAATCGGAAAGTGACCGGCACATTTTGATTTTTCTCTCTACCCACCATAAATGGGGAGATTTTTTTGCCTCCAAAAAATTCTCGCACAGATTTTCGAGTTATGAACAAAATGCAATTTTATAATTTGCAAAATGCATATTTTACAGAATTTCTCTGATATTTACCGTAATATATCTGATTTTTATGGTAGCAAACGGTGGATTTTTATGGTATATTTTATTTGCAAAAGAAAAATCCGTATAAAGGATATGCAAAATGTTCTGCGAAAGGGGAAGCCCTATGGATAATTACGTTATAACCATTGCCCGAGGCTTCGGCAGCGGAGGAAAGCATATCGGAATGGCTCTTTCAAAAAAGCTCGGTATTCCCTGCTACGACAGCCAGATACTTGCAATGGCTTCAAATTACAGCGGAATAAGCAAGGATCTGTTCGTTCAGGTGGACGAAAAGCTGAGAGGCTATCATCTCCTTAAACGGCTGATGAAGACCCCCAACACCGACGAGGTGGTACAGCCCACCGACAAAAGCTTCATTTCCGATGTAAACCTCTACAACATTCAGGCAAGGATAATCAGGGAGCTGGGCAAAAATCAGTCCTGCATTATAATCGGCAAATGCGCAAATCACGTTCTCCGTGATTATGACAATGTGGTCAGCGTGTATGTGGAAGCTCCCCGCAAGGAATGTGTGGAGTCTATCGTAAATCTTCTCGGCGTTACCGAGGACGAGGCAAACAAGCTCATATATCAGACCGACAGATACAGGGCTGATTACTACAAATACTACACAGGCGGCGAGAACTGGACAAATCCCGTTCTTTACGATATGACCCTTAACACCGCCCGTATCGGCAGAGACAAATGCACCGAGCTGATAGTTGAATATCTAAAAATAAAGCTTGGCGGCGACATTCTCGATAAAAAGGGAACAGTCGAGAATGACAAGGCGCTTGCAGCACTTAATTTAATTTAATTTCGGCAACGGAGCCGACGGAGATATGGAAAGAGTCTCTGTCGGCTTTTTTGTATATTTGAAATTTGCATTACTGCAAATACAAGGAGAGGAATTTTTATGAAAAAGTTCAGTATGAAAATGATCGCTGCTTTTGCTGCGGCAGGAATGATGGCAATGAGCCTTGCAGGCTGCGGCGGCAGTGCAGGCACATCCGGCGGCTCGGAAAGCACAGCGGGTGCGGCATCGGGAGATGACACCGTTAAGGTGGGACTTCTCCACTCCCTCACAGGCTCTATGGCAATAAGCGAAAAGGCTGTAAGAGACGCTGAGGTGCTTGCCATTGAAGAGATAAACGCCGCAGGCGGAGTTCTGGGCAAGCAGATAGTTTATGTTGAAGAGGACGGCGCTTCGGAGCCTTCCACATTTGCAACAAAGGCTGAAAAGCTGGTGGACAGCGAAAAGGTCAAAACAGTTTTCGGCTGCTGGACTTCTTCTTCAAGAAAGGCTGTAAAGCCCGTATTCGAGGATTACAATTCTCTGCTCTGGTATCCCGTTCAGTATGAGGGTATGGAGCAGTCGCCCAACATCGTTTACACAGGTGCCGCTCCCAATCAGCAGATAGTTCCCGCTATCGAATATCTCATTGAGAAGGGCTATAAGAAATTCTTCCTTTTAGGCTCGGATTACGTATTCCCCAGAACCGCCAATATGATAATCACCGCTCAGGTAAATGCAGCAGGCTGTGAGGTCGTAGGCGAGGAATATGCGGATATGGATCAGACCGATTTCGCCGCTATCATCGGTAAGATAGAAGCAGCTCAGCCCGAGGTCATCATCAACACCTTAAACGGCACAGGCAATGTTTCCTTCTTCAAGCAGATGGCTGAGAAGAACTACACCAGCGCAAATTATATGACAATGTCCTTCTCCATTGCGGAGGAAGAGGTTGCGACTATCGGCGCAGATATCCTCAAGGGTCATATGGTCTCCTGGAACTACTATCAAACCACAGAGACAGATGTGAACAAGTCCTTCGTTGCGGCTTACAAAGCAAAGTTCGGCGATACAAGAGTTACCTCCGACCCCGCAGAGGCTGCATATGATGCTGTTTATCTCTGGAAGGCAGCCTGCGAAAAGGCAGGAAGCTTTGAGGTAGATGATGTTCTGGGCGCTATCCGCACAGGAGAAATTTCCTATAATGCTCCCGAAGGTACTGTAACCATCAACGGCGAGAACCAGCACCTTACAAAGCCTGTAAGAATTGGCGAGGTAAAAGAAGACGGTCTTATCTACGAGGTTTATTCAACTCCCGCAGCGGTTGACCCCGACCCCTATCTCACTACATATGACTGGGCTGTTGCAGCAGGCATTCAGCCTATCGAGTAAAACGTTTTAACAAATATCCCCGGGAGGAGCATCCTCCTTCGCTCCTCCCGTGATATTGTTTCGTAAGCTTCGGAATAATACCCGATATTCCGAAGCTTATGAATTTCCCCGAAAGGATGAGTATTTCTATGGAACAGTTTATCACCACCCTGTTCAACGGACTTAGTCTCAGCTCCATAATTCTTCTCACGTCCCTGGGACTTGCGGTCACATTCGGACTTATGAGAGTTATCAATATGGCTCACGGCGAATTTGTTATGATAGGAGCCTATATGACCTATGTGGTGCAGCAGATATTCGTGAAATTCTTCCCCGAGAGTGTTCGGGATATTTACTACATAGTTTCCATTCCCGCCGCATTCGGTGTGGCATTTTTATTCGGCAGTCTCCTTGAGAGATTTGTTATCTCAAGGCTTTACGGCAGAGAGATAGACAGTCTCCTTGCTACATGGGGAATCAGCCTTATCCTCCAGCAGGCGGCAAGAAGCATTTTCGGAACTCAGGGCGTGAATGTCACCGCTCCCTCCTTCCTCAAAGGCGGTATCGAGATCGGCGGCTGCACATTTTCCTACAACCGTATCTTTATCTTTGTAATGGTCCTGCTCTGCCTGCTTATGGTATGGGTCATAATGTACAAGTCAAACTTCGGCAAGCAAATGAGAGCGGTTATGCAGAACAGACCTATGGCTCAGTGTATGGGAATAAATTCCAGACGTGTGGATAATATCACCTTCGCTCTCGGCTCGGGTCTTGCGGGAATTGCAGGCTGCTCGGTGGCTCTTCTCGGCTCAATTGACTCCACCGTTGGTCAAAGCTACATCGTCAACTCCTTTATGGCTGTAGTTCTGGGCGGCGTGGGCAAGCTTGCAGGCACCGTTTTAGGCTCCACCATAATCGGCTCGGCAAGCATATTCACCGAAAATTACACCTCGTCCACCATTGCAAAGGCAATTGTTCTTCTTATCGTTATCGTGTTCCTGCAAAAGCGTCCTCAGGGTCTCTTCGTTATCAAGAGCAGAAACCTTGATGAATAAAAGGGAAAGGAGTTTTCTCACGTGAAAGATATGCTTAAAAAGCAGGGCAGCAATATCTGCTTTGCGTTTATCGTTATTCTCCTCGCCCTTGTTCCCGTAATGTTCTCGGCAGGGCTGATGAACAGCTCGACGGTGCTGTTTCTTGGAAAGTGCATTGCGTTTGCGGTGGTTGCTATGGGACTTGACCTTATATGGGGCTACACGGGCATTCTGAGCCTCGGTCACGGACTTTACTTTGCTCTGGGCGGCTATGCAATGGCTATGTATCTTAAACTCCAAAGCACAGGCGGAAAGATAACCGACTTTATGCACACAGGCGGACTTGAGGAGCTGCCCCTTGTATGGAAGCCATTTCTTAATCTTCCCCTGTCCATTGTGATGATAATTCTTGTTCCTGCGGTGGTTTCGGGAGTTATCGGCTATTTCATCTTCAAGAGCAGAGTTAAGGGCGTTTACTTTTCCATTATCTCTCAGGCGCTTACCTGGGCGGCGTATTCTATGTTTATCGCCCTCTCTCCCTACACCAACGGAAATGTGGGCATTACCGAGATAAAGTCGGTATTCGGCAGTATCAAGGGCGACGCAAACAGGGGCAATATGTTCCTGCTGTTCTACATCTCCCTGGGCATTATGATACTTATTTATGCACTATGCAAATTCCTTGTGGGCAGGAAATTCGGCAAGCTGCTCATTGCCATAAGAGACGGCGAGAACCGCACTTATTTCTCGGGCTACAGAGTTAGCCGCTACAAGACCTTTGTTTACGTGCTTTCCGCTGTTATCGCGGCAATTGCAGGTGCGGTATTTGTAAACTTCAACGGCAGCATCACTCCCTCTCAGATGACCATAGCATACTCCATCACAATGGTCATATGGGTGGCTATCGGCGGACGTGGAACCATAATCGGCGCGGTCATCGGAGCATTTCTCATCAATCTCTGCGAGTATAATCTCAGCTCGGGAGCAATGGTTGAGATCTGGCAGTACCTTATCGGTGCGCTGTTCTGCATAACCATTCTCTTCTTCAAGGGCGGTATAGTGGGATTTGTAAAGGATCATTTCCCGGGCGATAAGAAAGCTGCCCCCGCAGCGCAGGCAAAGACTGAGGAGGCAAAGGTTTGAAAATCAAAGATTTTCAAACCCCGAGTTTTGTTTTTCGGTCTGACGACCGAAATTTCCTTACGGAAAACACAAAACTCTCAGGAAAGGAATTGTTATATATGACAAATGAAAATATTCTTGAGATAAAGAACATCTCCGTCTGCTTTGACGGCTTCTATGCCCTTACCGATGTGCGGACAAATGTAAAGCGCCACACGGTGCATTTCTTCATCGGTCCCAACGGTGCGGGCAAGACCACACTCCTTGACATTATCTGTGCAAAGACAAAGCCTACTTCGGGAAATATTATGTATTATCCCGAGGGCAGAGAGGGCATAAGGCTTACGGGTATGAAGGAGTACAAGATAGTTGAAGAGGGTATCGGAAGAAAGTTTCAGGTGCCTTCGGTGTTTGTAAATCTCACCGTTCTTGACAATATGATACTGTCCCTCAAGGGTCACAAGGGCATTTTCGATTCCATATTCGGCAAGCCCTCAAAGGAGGATATGGAAAATATCGACAGTGTTCTTGAAAGAGTTGGGCTTGCGGATAAAAAGGACGTCAGGGCAGGCAGTCTTGCTCACGGTCAGAAGCAATGGCTTGAGATAGGTATGCAGCTTGTGTCAAAGCCCGAGATAATTATGCTTGACGAGCCTGCAGCAGGTATGGGAAAGCCCGAGACCTTCCGCACGGGCGAAATTCTCAAGGATATTAAAAAGGAATGTACCGTTATCGTCATTGAGCACGATATGGATTTCGTAAAGCAGGCGGCGGATATCGTTACCGTTCTCCACGAGGGCAAAATTCTTATGGAGGGCAATATCTCCGATGTGCTGGCGGACAAGACCGTTCAGGCGGTTTATCTGGGCAGAGGCGGGGAATGATATCCCGAAAATTTTTCAAAGGGTTGATATTTGATGCTTAAAATTCAGAACGTTGATTCATACTACGGCGAGAGCTGCGTTATAAACAGGCTTTCCTTTGATGTGCCGAAGGGGAAGATCGTAAGTCTCATAGGCAGAAACGGCGTTGGCAAGACCACTACCCTCAAAAGCATTATGGGGCTTGTGAAAACTCCCACGGGCAGCATTATGATGGACGGGCAGGAAATGATAAAAATGCCCGCTTATGAAAGAGTTCGTCTCGGTATCGGCTATGTTCCCCAGGGAAGAGACATTTTCCCCCAGATGACGGTGCAGGAGAACATTGAGCTGGGACTACAGCCCAAGGGCGGCAAGGGAAAGGTCCCCGATTACATTTACGACCTGTTCCCAATTCTTCCCAAATTCGCCAAAAGAAAGGGCGGCGACCTTTCGGGCGGTCAGCAGCAGCAGCTTGCCATTGCAAGGGCGCTGGCGGCTGACCCCAAGATAATCATTCTCGATGAGCCTACAGAGGGTATACAGCCCTCTATCATTCAGGACATTGGTGCAGCCATTCGGAAAATAAACGAATGGAAGGGCATTACCGTTCTCCTTGTGGAGCAGTATCTTGACTTTGTGCTTGAGAATGCGGAGGATATTTATGTTATGGAAAAGGGTGAGATAGTTTTCAAGGGCGGCAGGAATGAAGCCGACCACGAAACTATTCGTATGCTTATGACCGAATAACCGAACAGACCCGGGAGCAGCTTTTCTTCCGGGTCTGTTTTTTCTGAAAAAAATTATTAAAAGGGCTTGACAAGTTGATACAAATGTGCTATAATATTTTCAGAACTAAAGTTCTGACATTATTCCGTTATCCAAATGTTCAAGTCCACAAGTCCCTCTATCCCGTCCACCACACCCGAACAGGAATACTGCCACATTTTATAGTCATAGGTAAAGCTGCAGGTGCGGTTATAGTCCGCAAGCCAGAGGGGTATGTCCGAAAGCTCGCCCATATCATAGCGGAAAATGGCGGTGTTGATGGTGGAATAGTACATAGGCTCGAAGCCTGCTTCTTTTACTCTGTCGCAAAATGTGCGGCAGCAGGCAGTTTGTATCTCCCCTGCCATACCGTCTGTACGGGCGGGGTCCTCATCGGTGGGAAATTCCCAGTCGAAAATTACTGGGAAAGTCAGCTCCGCTCCTGTTTCAGAAAGCAGGGATATGACATATTCCGCTTCTTCAAGAGCTTCTTCGGGGGTGAGCGCCTGTGAGAAGAAATACACGCCCGTTTCTATCTCTGCCGCCTTTGCGCCTTCAAGATTTCTTCTGAAATATTTATCCTCTGTGATCTGACCCGTTTCATAGCCCCGATAGCCTATGCGGAGAATGGCAAATTCAACTCCGTCCGCTTTTACCGCCTGCCAGTCGATATTCTGCTGATAGGAGGACACGTCTATTCCGAAACGGCTGCGCTTGTTTCCGCTTTCGTAAAACAGGGTCTTATGCTTCTTTTCGTTGGTTTCAAGGAGGGTCATATCATAATCATTGAACAAAGCTCCCTTTATTTCGGGGTATTCTATTTTGTCTATGCCGTTATCGTATATGTAGACCGTATTTTCGTCCCGTATATCGGTAACGGCTTCCGTTTCCGAAACGGCAGTCTCAAGTTCTGCATTCAGGCGGGATATTTCCGCTTCCGCCACTGTTGCAGACGCTCTGAGGCTTTCATTGTCTTTACTTAGTCCCGAGGCTCTTGCGATAAAAAGGCAGGCGGTTCCGAGAGTCAGAACGGTCATTGCCGACAGGATAATACAGGGGGCTGTAAGGGGATTTTTACTCATTTGTGAATATTCCTTTCGTGGGAATTTTGTGTTTTCCGTAAGGAAATCTTTGTCGTCAGACAAAGAAACAAAATTCGGTTTAAAAATCTTTGATTTTCAAACATTTCTCCTTTATTTTGAGATGGCGATAAGGGGAATTGTCATTTCGTCCTCGGTGAGACCTGCGTGGCTGCCCTTGAAACGGCTTTCGGAATTTACTATCTGCGTATCTCCGACAGCTATGGCAAGAAAGTCTCCCAGCATTCTTTCAAGCTTCGGGTGGTTTTGCCCTGTGCCTAAGAGCTGCTTTTGGAGAAGTTCTTCCTTTGTCAGCAGGATAAACTCGTCCCCGAAATGCTCGGTAAATGCCGATCTGAAGCGGTCTTTCATTCCCTCTTTGACAAAAAAATTAACTGCTCTCGGCTCCATTGAGGGCATTCGAACAAGACATTCGGTGAGATCGTCATAATCGGTCAGAAGCTTGTTTTTAACATTTATATGCCCGTGGTCGGCGGTGACTATGAGCAGGGTATCGTCAAGTTCGGCGGCAAGCTGCTCGGTGGTTTTTTCCATATCCGTAATAAGCTTACATATATCCTCGCCGTCTACGCCGTTTTTGTGCATTGTGCAGTCGGGTTCGTCCCAGTAGGCATAGATGTAGGTCCGTTTTGGCTCAAGGCAATGCTTCCTGATATTTCCGCACAGCTCGCTGTAGGTCTGAGGGCGTTCTCCCCAGAATTTCGCAAGGTAATGAGTATTCACTCCCGTTTTGCTTATCCTGTCACGAATGCTTTCATAGGGGACATATGTCCATGCGGGGTTGATGTCAAGCTGCTCCCCCGTATCGTCATCGGTGCCGAAAAAATACACGATGTTCCTGTCAAGCTCCTCGAAATATCCCGTCCAGCCAAGCCATGCCGACTGATTTGGGAAAAGTCCGCTGTCTATGGCTGTGGTGGCGGCAACGGTGGTTGAGGGGAAGGTGGAGAAATATTTCGTTATCAGATTTTGGCGAAAAAATCCATTGGGTGAAAGGTGCTTTTCAATTGCACTTGCGCCCATTCCGTCAAGGAGTATGACAACCACGTTCTTGTATGGCTTATTTAAAAGACTGTCAGCTTCGGGCAATGTGGCATTTGGCGGCTCTATGCCGTAATATTTTAAGACTGAGCAGGCTAAATTCGCTATGCTTCTATTGTATTCGGGGTATTTTATTTTCATAAAAAGTATTCTCCTTAAAGCTTCTTTGAAAGGTAGAGTACAAGGTCATCGTCATTTGTGTAAATGGTATCATAGGGTGTGCATACCTTGTCCTGATACCACACTCCCGAGCCGTCGGGGATATAGCCACGCTTCACATACATTCTCTGCGCTGAGCCGTAGCCGCTGTGAAGTCCCACTCCGAGATATACGGTATCGGAATACTCTGAGGCAATTTTTTCGGCGGCGTCCATAAGCTTGCTGCCTACTCCCTTATGTCGGTATTTCTCCAGCACTCCGAAGTCAATTATTTCGGGATATCCCTTTCCTCCAAATGCGCCCCACTCAGAGTCGGGATATATATTTATATAGCCTGCCACATTTCCCTTATATTCCGCCGCAAGAGCTATGGCTCTGCCCTCGGAGCTGTCCTTTAGTCTCATTTCGTATTTTTCGGGAGATGCGTCCCAGCCCTGTGCGGTCTCTTCCTCAACAATGGGCTGAATGTCGCTCTGCATTAAGTCGCGTATTGTTATTTCATTATCCCGATAATATATCATTTTCATCACTCCAATTTATTTTCTTTAATTATATCAGACACGCTCCCATATGTCAACAAAACGCAAAACCGCCCTCGTATCTGACACAAGTTCGGATACAAGAACGGTTTATTGCAGGGAGATGGCGGACGGGGCTTCAGGGACAAACCCTGTCCGCCTGTGAGTATTTGCACACGTTTGACCGTATGCAGCAGAAAATAGAAGTAAGCGTGTTAATATACGGCTCAAATGCAAACAGCGCTCCCCTTGACGGGCAGCGCTGCCTTTAATGTTATTAAACTCTGAACATAAGATCGCCGTATGTGGGGAAGGGCCAGATGGTCTCGGGTGTGATGGTCTCAAGCTCGTCTGCCACTGCTCTCAGGCTCTGCATTGCTGCAAATACTGTGTTTCTGTAGTATTTTGCGGTTGCTTCCGCATCGCCTGCGTCACCTGCGCCGATAAGCTTTGTATCAAGCTCGTCGATTGCTTCGGAAATGCCTGCGTTGAGTGCGGAAACCTTGTCGGCAAGCTTCTTCTCAAGGTCTGCGGATACGCCTGCGGACTTCTTGGAGTTTACGCTGTCGCAAAGCTCCTTGGCAAATTCCATACCTGCGGGAAGTATCTGCTTCTTTGCCATATCAAGCATGGTGAGTGCTTCGATGTTGATGACCTTGGAGTAGTTCTCGAGAATGATCTCGGTTCTGGACTCAAGCTCGGTCTTGGTGTATACCTTGAACATCTCAAACATCTTGACGTTCTTCTCATCTGTGTAATGAGGTACTGCGTCAACGGTGGAAATATAGTTGGGAAGTCCTCTTCTTGCTGCTTCCTCTACCCAGCTTGCATCATAGCCGTTGCCGTTGAAGATAACTCTCTTGTGCTTCTTGATGGTCTCAACAAGGAGCTTATTAAGCTCGGAGGTAAAGTCCTCTGCACCCTCCAGTCTGTCGGCAAATTCCTTGAGGGAGTTTGCTACGATGGTATTCAGTATGCAGTTTGTGCAGGCGATAGTCTCGGAGGAACCAAGGCTTCTGAACTCAAACTTATTGCCTGTGAATGCAAAGGGAGATGTTCTGTTACGGTCGGTGGTATCCTTGGGGAAGTTTGGAAGGGCTTCAACGCCAATAACAAATTCCTCGTTGGCACCGGACTTTATCATTTCGCCTGTCTCAAGGGCATCGAGTATCTGCTGAAGCTCTGTGCCTACGAAAATGGACATAATTGCGGGAGGTGCCTCGTTTGCGCCCAGACGGTGGTCATTGCCTGCGGAAGCTACAGAAAGTCTCAGCAGGTCTGCATTTTCGTCAACTGCCTTGATGATAGCGGCAAGGAAGGTAAGGAACTGGATATTGTCCTTGGGGTTCTTGCCGGGGTCAAGAAGATTCTGACCGTCATTTGTGGAAATGGACCAGTTATTGTGCTTACCGGAACCGTTAACGCCTGCAAAGGGCTTCTCGTGGAGAAGGCATACAAGACCGTGCTTGAGAGCTACCTTCTTCATAATCTCCATTGTGAGAGCGTTCTGGTCGGCTGCTACGTTTGATGTGGTAAAGATAGGAGCCATCTCGTGCTGTGCGGGAGCAACCTCGTTATGCTCGGTCTTGGAGTAAATTCCAAGCTTCCACAGCTCCTCGTCCAGCTCGGTCATATAATCGTGAACTCTTGTCTTGATATTTCCGAAGTAGTGATCCTCAAGCTCCTGACCCTTGGGTGCCTTTGCGCCGAAAAGGGTCCTGCCTGTGTAGATAAGGTCTTTACGCTGATCGTAAAGCTTCTTGTCTACGAGGAAGTATTCCTGCTCGGGTCCTACTGTGGTGGTTACTCTTGTTGCCTTGGAGCCGAAAAGCTTCAGAACTCTTACTGCCTGCTCGGAAATAACCTCCATTGAACGGAGAAGAGGTGTTTTCTTATCAAGTGTTTCACCTGTGTAGGAGCAGAATGCTGTGGGTATGTAAAGGGTCTTATCCTTGATAAATGCAGGAGATGTGGGGTCCCATGCTGTGTAGCCTCTTGCCTCGAAGGTGGCTCTCAGACCGCCTGAGGGGAAGGAAGAAGCATCGGGCTCGCCCTTGATAAGCTCCTTGCCGGAAAATTCCATTATTACCTTGCCGTCATCTGTGGGGGAGATAAAGGAATCGTGCTTCTCGGCGGACAGACCGGTCATGGGGTGAAACCAGTGGGTATAGTGGGTAACGCCCTTTTCCACTGCCCAATCCTTCATTGTTGCGGCGATAACGTCCGCTACATCGGGATCGAGAGCTGTTCCCATTGTCTTTGTTTTAAGCAGGGACTTGTACACATTCTTAGGAAGTCTCTGCTTCATTGTTTCCTCGTTAAAAACGTTGCAGCCGAAATAATCGGGTACGTTCTTAATTCCCTGAACTGTTGACTCTGACATATTATATTCCTCCCAATTCATCAAAAACAAAAGGCACCGAAGCACAGCCCACAAAAATGAGCTGTTCCTCGGCGCCGTTGCCTTTGAATTATTAACTTGTTTCTGAGTACAGTATTATAATACACTATATCTTCCCGTTTGTCAAGACCTTTTTTGAAATTTTTGCAAGTTTTATAAATTATCCTGCATTTTGTGGCAGTTTTTTCATAATTTAGCCTATCCAATAAGGTGGATTATGAATTTATTACCGCAAGTTATTTCAAAAGCAATTACGGAAGAAGGCGATTGAGGTCTCTGGGGAACATGGATGCCTGACGGACATTCTGTGCGCCGATAAGCTTCATTACAAGTCTCTCCAGACCAATTCCAAGTCCGCCGTGAGGGGGAAGTCCGTATTTATGGCTCTCGAGATAGCTCTTGAAGTCGTCGGGGTTCAGTCCCTGAGCCTTCATCTTCTCGATCTGCTCGTTGTAATCGTGGATACGCTGTCCGCCTGTGGTTATCTCAAGTCCTCTGAAAAGAAGGTCGAACTTGCAGGCTGTTCTGGGGTCTTCCTTATCGTTCATTGCATAGAAGGGGGGCTTGGAGGAGGGGAAGTTTGTTACGAAAATGAACTCTGTGCCGTAGTTTTCCTTGGCATAGTTGCAGAGGAAAACCTCGTCCTCGGGTTCAAGGTCGAACTTGTTCTTTGCCTTATTTCCCTTGATAAGTGTTACTGCGTCCTCAAACTTTATGGCGGGTATCTCGGTTATCTCGGGGATATCCGCACCCAGAATGTTAATTTCCTGGGCATAGTTTTCCTTGAGGTAATCCATAAGATAACGGAGCATTGCGGTCTCCATATTCATAACGTCATACATATCGTTTATGAAGCCCATCTCGAAGTCAAGTCCGATATACTCGTTAAGATGGCGGGAGGTGGAATGACGTTCTGCACGGTAAACGGGTGCTATCTCGAAAACTCTGTCGAAGAATGCCACCGCTGCCTGCTTATAGAACTGAGGAGACTGATTGAGGAATGCCTCGTTATCAAAATAATCGAGACGGAAAATGTTTGCACCGCCCTCTGCGCCCTGAGCAACGATCTTGGGGGTGTGTATCTCGGTGAATTTATTCTTTATCATAAACTCTCTGAAGCCCGAAACCACGCCCTCCTGGAACTTGAAAACAGCTCTCTCAACGGGATTTCTGAGAGATACGCTTCTGTTATCAAGATTTACGTCCAGGCTGCAGCCCAGCTTCCTTGCGGAAACGTGAAGAGGATAATCAAAATCGGGCTTATGGATAAGCTTTATGCCTGTGAGGGAAAGCTCAATGCCGTTATAGGCTCTGTCATCGTTTTTTACGATTCCCTTTACGGTCACGAAGCAGCCTTCCTTGATGCCCTCAATGCTGTCGGGGCAGCTGTCGGGGGAATAGACTGTCTGGATAAGATATCTTGCTGTTCTGAGAATTACAAAGGCGAAGCCGCCCATCTTCTTTACCTTATGAACGCAGGCGGAAATTTCGATCTCCTTGCCCTCGCTGCTCTTTGCCTCGGCAAGATCAAATTCATTTATCAGCGTTTTTCCGTCGATTTTCTCCATTTTAGAATTACCATCCTTTCTGAGCCTCATAAAATTTACGAGACCCGTCCGAAAGTCATTGCCTTCGGACTTTACGGCAATGGGACACCCCTGCCGTCATTTCCATAAAAATGATTATATCATACCTTTTGACGGTTGTCAATATGCTTATTCCATAAGCTTTTCGGTCACGGGGCCGAATTTTGATACTATATCTATAATATAGACTGCAAGAATGACCCAGAAGCTTACGCAGCTCACCATTATGGGAAATGTTCTTTTGCGGTGATACTCCGTGCTTCGGGGAAGCTCTATGCCGTGACGTGCAAGCAGTATGACAAGGGTCACGATGCCTATTACAAAAAACACGCCGAGAACACACACCCAATATGCATTTGAAGTTTCATCGTCGGTCAGGAATGTGAGTATGCTGCAGGAAACTGCAAAGGTATTTACGAATATATGTCCCGCTATGGGCAGAAGCAGCGAGCCTGTTTTTACTGCGGCATAGCCGAAAACCAGTCCCACACAGAAGCCAAGTATCATCTGGACGAGGTTTCCGTGCATCATTCCGAAAATAAGGGCTGACGCAAATATGGCAAAGCGCTGGCTGACGGCGCAGAGCCGCCTGAGAATAACTCCTCTGAACATCAGCTCCTCGCCTATGGGGGCAAGTATTGCGGTCACTATTATATCGCAGACAAGATAGGAAACGGAAAGATCCTCCTCCGACAGATACTCCTCACTTATGGGTGAAAAGCCTGCCGCAAAGCAGCCGCTTATGACTATCTGCTGTATAACCACGCTGACAGAGTAGAACAGCATCACCATTCCGAAAAATGCAAACACTCTGCCCACAGTTATGTCATCTGTGCGAAAATATTCCGAAAGCTTTTTCCTGTCTGCACTCTTGTCAAAGAGAAATATGCCGAGGCAGAAAAGAATGGACGGCAAAGCCCCCGCTATGGCATAGGGAACGTCAATTATCTGGGTATTATCTTCGTTTACCCTGAATTCATATCCGAACATCATCATCATCACAAATATGATATTTGCAAGGATAAGGCTGCCTACAGTGTGGGTAAGGGCTTCTGAAAATACGGTGCGGTAATTTCGCTTGATAGCTCTGCGCTCGCTTTCACAAACCGGTGCCGTGCTCCGCATATATCCTCCGCTTTGGGAATAGGGCTGATATGCGGGATATGGAGCAGGACTTTGCCCCTCGTGATTATTCTGATTTTCTTCCATTAAAAGCTCCGTTCTCAGCCTACGTAGCGCATTACTCCGACTACCTTTCCGATAATTGTACATTCGTCGGAAATTATAGGCTGCATTGTATCATTCTCGGGCTGGAGACGATAATGTCCGTCCTCCTTGTAAAAACGCTTTACTGTTGCTTCCTCGTCTCCTACCATAACTGCAGCTATCTCGCCGTTGTCAACATATTCGGACTTTTCAACGATAACGAAATCGCCGTCTAAGATACCTGCGTTTATCATACTTTCGCCTCTGATCTTGAGGGCAAAAAGCTCGCCTGTGTAGCTCTTGTTGGGCAGGAAGGATATGTATTCCGATATATCCTCAAAGGCTGTAACAGGCTGACCTGCGGTGATGGTGCCTACAACCGGAAGTCTCATTATGCTGTTTCCCGCAAGCTTTACGGCACGGTTCTTGCCCTCTATCTTCTCAAGATATCCCTGATCTACAAGGAAATTTACATATCTTGCGGCAGTGGAGGTGGAGGCAATGTCAAGGTCGCGGCATATCTCTCTGATAGAGGGAGAATAGCCGTCCTCTGTTCTCTGCTTGATGTACTCGTATACCTTCTTGTGGATCTCTTTCATTTTCATAATGATCTTCCTTTCATATTTTAAATATTATTGTTTATATTTTGCATTCAGCTTATCAAGTATAAGCCATGCGCATTTGTTTACATCTCCGCAGCCCATTGTGATGATAAGGTCTCCGCTTTGGGCGTGTTCTGCGGCATATTCGGCACAAAGCTCGAAGTTTGCGTCGTGTTCCTGTTCCTCAAACCATACAGCACCCGGGACCTTTTCACCAATGTCCTTATCATAAATATCGTATGTGTTTTTCTCACGGGAGCCCATTATGGCTGTGATTATACACCTTTCGGGAATGGACAGCACCCGTATGAAATCCTCAAGCAGCAGGGCTGTTCGGGAGAATGTGAAGGGCTGGAACACCGCCCAGACCTTATTAAAGCCCATTTCTGCGGCGGCTCTGAGGGTGGCTTCAAGCTCTGCGGGGTGATGACCGTAATCATCGCATACGGTTATGCCGTTTACCTCGCCGTACTTTTCAAATCTTCGCTTTGCCCCACGGAAGCTGTCAAGACCTGCGGATATCATATCTGCGTCCGCTCCCGACATATAGGCTGCCGCAGCTGCCGCAACAGCGTTTAAGACATTGTGGATACCCGGGATATGGAGCCTTGCGTGAGTAAAAAGCTCTCCCTTATGATAAATATCAAACTCGGTGAGAAGTCCGTTTACCCTGCTTACGTTCTTCGGGTACCAGTCATTTTCCTCGGAATTGCCGAAGGTGACGATCTCCTTGTCAAGACCGCTTATTGCCTTGCGTGTGTTTTCATCGTCCCCGTTGGCGATTATTCTGCCTGCAAGGGAGCAGAATTTATTAAATGAGGCGATAACGTTGTCGAGGGTCTTGAAATAGTCAAGATGGTCGGCGTCAACATTCAGCACCACGGCAATATCGGGAGACAGCTTCAGGAAATGATCCACAAACTCGCAGGCTTCGCACACCATTGTTTCGGAAGTGCCTACACAGCCGCTTCCACCTATTATGGGCAGCTTTCCGCCGATATATGCGGTGATGTCCATGCCGCCCTGCTTTAAGATCTGGGTTATCATGGAGGTAACGGTGGTCTTGCCGTGAGTTCCGCTTACGCAGACCGCATTTTTATACCAGGAAGTAACTATACCCAGCAGGTCGCTTCTTTCAAGAACGGGAACTCCGCTTGCCTTTGCTGCAATAAGCTCGGGATTATCCTGCATAATTGCGGCGGTATGGATTATAAGGTCGGCGCCCTTTATGTTCTCCGCACGCTGTCCGAGGAACACCTCTATGCCCATTGCTCTGACGGCTCTCAGAGTGTCGGTTTCGTTATTGTCCGAGCCTGTTATGTGATAGCCCTTGGCGTTTAGTATCTGTGCAAGGGGATACATTCCGCTGCCGCCTATGCCTATCATATGAATGTGACGCTTATCCTTTAAAACATCATCATCAAATTTACGCATATAGTTATTCAAAAGTTTCACCTCTGTTTATAAAATTTTAAATGTCATATATTATAATTGAATTACGGATTGGAAAAACTTTCATTTTCCAAAATTCTGAATATTGCAGCGCAGCGGAAACATACTACTATTATCCGAATGCCGCAGATTTTAAGGAGGACATATAAAATGACAATCACCGATATCAAGATCCGCAAGATCATTCCCGAGGGTCGCCTGAGAGCCGTTATTTCCATCACTATCGACGACCAGATCGCTATCCATGACATCAAGGTAGTCCAGGGCGACGCAAGACTTTTCGTTGCAATGCCCAGCAGAAAGGACGAAAACGGCGTTTTCAGAGATATCGTTCACCCCATCTCCCCCGATGCAAGACAGTCCATCGAAGGTCAGATCCTTGACGCTTACACCCGCCACATCGAAATGATGCAGGCTGAGGCTGAAGCAGAGCAGGCAGGTCTTATCTGAAATATCATAATGTCCTTTCCCCGTTTTCTTTACGGAAACGGGGATTTTTATTTGCCCTCATCAATGAGCATTTTGGTTTTGAGAAGGGCTATCTGAGTCTTGGCGTCGGGGATTTCCCCGCGCATTACCATCTGCACAGCCTCGTCAAGAGGTATACGGAGCACGTCAAGATACTCACCCTCGTCGGTATGGGCTTTGCCAAAGCTCAGACCCCTTGCAAGATACATATGTATCTTTTCTGTGAGATATGCAACAGAGGGGTAGCAAACACCCAGATAATCAAAGCTTTCACACTTTGCACCCGTTTCCTCCTCAAGCTCTCTGAGGGCGGCTGAGCGGTGTTCCTCCCCTATCTCAAGCTTGCCTGCGGGTATCTCAAGAAGAGGCTCGCCGAAAGCATACCTGAACTGACGCACCATTATTACCTCATTTTCATCGGTAAGCGGCACCACGCACACGCCCCCCGAATGGATAACAAGCTCTCTGGGGGCAACAGTGCCGTCCTCAAGCTCAGCCTTGTCCTTGCGGACGGTGATTATCCGCCCCTCGAACACGACTTCCTTTTCTATAGTTTTCTCACTTAAATGCATTTTTAAGCAAACCTCCGTTATTTTGACCGAAAATCGCCCTTTTACAGCGAAAGTCTGTTTCACTAAATTTATTATATCACATATTGAACAATTTAACAAGTCAAAATTCAGAATTTTTTTTATTTATTTCTGCTGATTTTTCTTGTTTTTTATTAGTAAAAATATTATAATAGTATATGTATATGTTTTTTATGCCAAACAGCCACACTTTTCATAACAAAGAACGGAGACTTTACAGATATGGAAGAAAATGTAAATATTCAGGGTCAGCCCGAAAATAACGGCTCCGAAGCGGAAGCTTCATCGGGAGAGCTGAACGTTAAAAAAATAAACGTGAACATCATTGACGGCGGACGGGACGGCTCTAACATCAGTGAGCCTAAGAAGGAAAATAAATTTCTGAGCGTAATAGGCGGCTTTATCAAATCAAAGAGAAGCTATATCTTTGCCTTTTTCATTCCCGTTCTGCTGCTTTTTGCCGCATACGCCTGCTTCGGCGTTCACCCCTTCGGGGATATGTCCGTGCTGGTGCTTGACCTTAACGGGCAGTATGTCTATTACTTTGAGAACCTTCGTGATGTCCTTCACGGGAACGGCAGCCCCTTTATCTCCTGGAGCCGTAATCTTACGGGCGAGATAATGGGAATGTTCGCCTACTACTTAGCAAGCCCCTTTACGCTGATACCGATGCTGCTCCCCCGCTCTATGATGACCGAGTCCCTGCTTATAATGCAGCTTTGCAAGGTGGGTACGGCTTCGGTGACATTTAACTATTATCTCAGGCGCTCAAAGGGCTGCAAGGGCTCCACGGCTATGCTTTTCGGCATTCTTTATTCTTTGATGGGCTATATGATAGTTCAGCTTATGAACCCCATGTGGCTGGACGGTCTTATCTATCTGCCCCTTATCGTTTACGGCATTGAAAAGATAATCGACGACAACTGCTGGCTTCGCTTTATCATTCCCCTTGCCCTTATGTATATGGCGCATTTCTACATCGGCTGGATGATAACCTTCTTTTCTATCATCTATTTCCTTTACTACTATTTTGCAGGAAAGAAAAATTACACCCACTCCTTTAAGTCATTCTTCTTTTCAGGGGTGAAATTCGCCGTGGGCGGCGTTATTGCGGCAATGTCCGCCGCATGGGTGCTGCTGCCCTTGTATAACTCCCTAAAGCTTGGCAAATTTGAGTTTTCAAACCCCAGCTATGCCCTTAAAACTCAGTTTGATTTCATTGATTTCTTTAAAAATATCCTGCCCAATGTATACGACACCTGCCGTCCCGAAGGCTCTCCCGTTGTATATTGCGGCGTGCTTACGGTGATACTCATTCCCTTGTTTTTCCTTAACAGCAAAATTCGTTTCAGACAGAAAATGGGTCTGGGCGCTGTGCTGATGTCTGTTCTCCTGTCAATGTACCTCTCCACCGCCGACCTTGCGTGGCACGGATTTCAGGTGCCAAACTGGCTCCCCTACCGCTACAGCTTTACATTCAGCTTCGTTCTCCTTGTAATGGCGGCTATGACCTTTGAGCGGCTTGAGGGCATTTCTATTAAGGAAATTGGCATTACGGGCTTCGGACTTATGCTCTACGCCTTCTATGTGGGAAGGCAGGATTTCAAGGGCGTTGACCTTGTTATGTCCGTATGGTACACGGTGATATTTACACTTATTTACTGCATTGTCCTCAGAAGCATTAAAATGTCCGATAAGTCAAGAAGAGCTGTTCTCACCTTTGTTATCGGCATTTTTACAGCAGGCGAGCTTTTCGGCTCTACTCTTTCCACTATGGAGGCAATCAACAAGGACGTTGTTTATTCAAAATACTCCTCCTACAACAGATACATCACCCTGGGACGTGACACCGTCAAGAAAATTCTCGATCAGGACAGCTTTGAGGAGGGCGGTGTTTACAGAATTGAGAAGAATTTCCACCGAACGGTAAACGACGCTATGGCAATGGGCAGCTTTGGTGTTTCACACTCAAGCTCCACCCTTAATGCCGCTCCCATACAGTTTTTGCGCCGTCTTGGCTTCTCATATGGTGGTCATTACATCAAATACAAGGGTTCCACCTATGTAACCGACGCCATTCTCGGAATAAAATATGTAATGGAAAAGGATACCATTCCCAATAACGAGGGTGACGAGACCATCACCGACACCGAGGAAAAAATCCCCGAGAACAAGCACTATGACAAGCTTATCCTCACAAACAAGGACGACAAGGAGATATTTGCAGTCTACGAAAATCCCAATGCCCTGCCGATCGCATTTATGGCAGACAGCTCCATTCTCGATGTGGAGTTCGGAACGGACAATCCCTTTGAAAATCAGAACAAGCTCCTGAGTCACCTTGTTTCCGATGAATACACTCAGTATTTCAAGGAGATATCCATAGACAGGACCCTGCCCGAAAATGCAAAGCAGACAAGCTATGGCGCACACACCAAATATGTTCCCATAGAGGAGGGCAAAAATTCTCACATTGAGTTTATCTTCGACGCTCCCACCGAGGATATGATATATCTGTATCTCCCCTCAAGCTATGAGAGAAAGGTAAATCTCTGGCTCAATAAGGAGTTCCTCGATTATTATTTCGAGGGTGGAAATATGGTCATTCAGACTCTGGGAAAATTTGACAAGGGCGAGGAAATTTCTCTTATCGTCACCATCACCGAGGAGAAAAACGAGGTGCTTTTCAAGGACAAGCTCATCTATTATCTTGACGAGGAAAAGTTCACCGAGGACATAAACAAGCTGAAGCAGAACGGTCTTAAAATGACCCGCTTTGAGGAGGATCACATCAAGGGCGAGATAACCGCCGAAAAGGACGGTGTGATGTTCACAACCATAAGCTGGGAGCCCGGCTGGACTATCAAGGTGGACGGCGAAAAGGTGGAGCCTGTTAAGGTATGCGATGCTCTTATTGGCGTGGAGCTTACCGCAGGCACTCACGAGATAGAAATGACCTTCTTCCCCGCAGGACTGAGCGCAGGCATAATCCTCTCGCTCTGCGGCATTATCGCAATTATCATAATCGCTGTTACCGAAAAGAAGAGCGATAAGATACTTCTGGACAGACTGAACGATTAAAGAAAGGCGGCAAAATGGCTCAGACAGTTATCATAACAGGCGCTTCCCGCGGGATAGGCAGGGAATGTGCAAAGCAGTTTGCAAAGGCAGGCTATAATGTTGCCGCTGTATATCACAAAAGTGAGGCGGCAGCGGAAAGTCTCAAGGCTGAGATAGGCTGCGAGATATTCAAATGCGACTGCGCCGTATACAGCGAGGTATGCGAGGCTGTTGTGGAAATAAGCTCGGTTTTCGGCAGTGCCGATGTGCTTATAAACAACGCAGGCATTGCCGAGCAGGCTTTGTTTTCGGATATTACCGAGGCAATGTGGGACAATATGTTTAACGTGAATGTAAAAAGCGTTTACAGCTTTACCCGCGCTGCTCTCCCTCATATGATACACAACAAGTACGGCAGGATAATAAACATCTCCTCTATGTGGGGACAGGTGGGAGCCTCCTGCGAGGTGCATTACAGTGCGGCAAAGGCGGCGGTCATTGGCTTTACAAAGGCTCTGGCAAAGGAAGTGGGACTGTCGGGGGTCACGGTAAACTGCATCGCCCCGGGGGTCATTGATACAGATATGAACGCTCATCTTGACGATGAAACAATGGCTTATCTCAAAGAGGAAACGCCTATGAACCGCATAGGCACTCCCGAAGATATTGCACGTACCGCACTTTTTCTTGCGGACAAAGGCTCCGATTTTATTACGGGGCAGATAATAGGCGTTAACGGAGGATTTATTATCTGAGCATTATTATGGAGGACTTAAATGAACGAGATACAGCTTACGGGCATATGCGCCGAGATCGCCCGTCTGATGATAATATACGGCGCTGAGATATACCGTGTGGAGGACACAATTTCCCGTATCTGCCGTGCCTACAAGCACGAGGAAGCGGAGATATACGCCACCCCCGCAAACTTCATCATCACCGTTAAGGACAAAAACAGCGTGCCCTATACCGATTCAAAAAGCATTTCGGGACGGGACACAAACCTTGACAGGGTAGGAAAAATAAACGAGCTTTCCCGCTTCATCTGCGCCGAAAAGCCCGAAGCGGAGGTCATACTCCACAAGCTTCAGCAGATCAAGGAGCGTAAGACCTACAGCCCCGCTGTTATCTATTTAAGCTATTTCATAACGGGAGCAGCGTTCACCCTTTTCTTCAAGGGCGAGCCTCTTGAGGCACTGTTCGGCGGACTGTTGGGACTTGTGATAAATTTCATTACCGTAAGGCTCCAAAAGGTCAACGCCAGCGCATTTCTCAATGCTGTGGTATGCTCGATGGCAGTGTCGCTTTTGGCGGTGATAATAAGCTCAATTGGCTTTGTTCCCAGATTTGACAAGATGATAATCGGTGCATCAATGGCTCTTGTCCCGGGAGTTGCCCTTACAAACTGTATGAGAGACTTTATCTCGGGTGACTTCATTTCGGGCATATACACCCTTACCGAAGCCCTTCTTATCGCCGTCGGAATGGCGGTGGGAGCAGGCTCGGCGGTGGCTGCGGTAATAAAATTCTGAAAGACGGTTTTGATTTATGGATATCACTAACGATATTGTTATTCCCTGCCTTTGCAGCTTTGTGGCGTGTGCCGCATTCGGCGTGCAGTTCAATATCCGCTTCAAGCACCTGATAGCCGCCTCGGTGGGGTCGCTGGTGAGCCAGCTTATCTATACGCTCCTCAGTATCAACGAATTCGGGGAGATACAGACCTGCTTTATCTCGGCGGCGGCGGTGGCGCTTTTTTCCGAGGTAATGGCGAAGATAAACAAAGCTCCCGTTAATATGTATCTCATCGTGGGCATAATCCCCCTTGTGCCGGGCGGACTTACCTACTATGCAATGCTGGCTCTCGTTATGGGCGATAACGACACCTTCCTTGACAGGGCGATAGACGCATTCGGAATGGCAGGAGCAATTGCAATGGGCATATTCTTTGTTTCCTCGGCGGTAAGGCTTTACAAGGATTTCAGGCGGCATTACAGGCAAAATCTTAAAAAGGCATACAAGAAGCTGTCCTCAAAGGACGGAAGAAGCGTTAAGAAATTTTAGCGGGGAACGCCCCGCGGCGGCGGGGGACGCCCCGCGGCGAGGTCGCGCTGTTAGTTTTGCGGAATCTTTCAGCTTTGTCTCCGCGCCGACAGATATGTTAACTGCTTTAACGATTTAGTATGACAGTTTATTTCTACCGTTACCGAGCCACTTGTCTGATGCTCAAATAAATTATAGAACGATTGGCTGCAGGCTCAGCCTGCCTCAGCCTGCCCTGCTGAAAGGATAATTATAATGAACATTAAAAGAGATTTTCCTAAAGTAACAGTAACCGAAAAATGCCGCAAGCGCACCTCGGGCGGTCACCCATGGATATACGATAACGAAATAACCGCCGCCGATAATATCACCGACGGCGCACTTGCCGATGTCATTTCCGAAAAAGGTCGGTATATAGGCACAGGCTTTTTTAACTCAAACTCAAAAATTCGTGTAAGGATAATTTCCCGAAACGCCAATGACACCTTTGATGAAGGATTTTTCAGACGCCGCCTTGAGTATGCCTACAGCTACAGAAAAACGGTAATGACCGAGGAGGATATGAACGCCTGCCGACTTATTTTCGGTGAGGCAGACGGTTTCCCGGGGCTTACAGTGGATAAATTTAACGATCTGCTCTCCGTTCAGATACTTTCTCTGGGAATTGAGCAGAGACGGGACATCATTCTTCCTGCACTTATGGATATTCTCAGAGCCGACGGGGTAAAAATAAGGGGCATTTATCTCAGAAACGATGTAAATATCCGCACCCTTGAGGGAATGAGCGAGGAAAAGGGCTGGTATTTCAGAGAGGAAAATACCTCTCCTCTTACCGAGATTGTTGAAAACGGCATACGCTACAGCGTTGATGTGGAAAACGGTCAGAAAACAGGCTTTTTCCTTGACCAGAAATATAACAGGCGTGCCGCCGCTTCTATCGCAAAGGGCAAAACCGTTATCGACTGCTGCACACACACAGGCTCTTTTGCACTTAACTGTGCAAAAGCGGGTGCGGCTCACGTAACGGCGGTGGACGTTTCCGCACAGGCGGTGGAAATGGCAGGTTCAAATGCAGCACTCAACGGTCTTGAGGGAAATATGACCTTTGTGCAGAGCGATGTTTTCGATTTCCTGAAAGCACGTATCGAAGCCCACGACAGGAGTGCGGATTACATAATCCTTGACCCTCCTGCATTCACCAAGTCACGAAAGACCGTGGGAAACGCCCGAAACGGCTATCTTGAGCTGAACACCCTTGCAATGCAGCTGCTCCCTCGTGGGGGCTATCTTGCCACAGCCTCCTGCTCTCACTTTATGACCGAGGAGCTTTTTGCTCAGATGCTTAAAGATGCGGCAAAGGCGGCAGGAGTTGAGCTTAAACTCATAGAGCTTCGCCGTCAGGCCCCCGACCACCCCATTCTTATGTCTGTTGATGAAACGGAATATCTGAAATTTTTCCTTTTGCAAATAATATAGCGGGTGACGACCCGCGGCGAGACGTTCTATAATTTATTCGGGC
>JAGAJF010000073.1 GCA_017829005.1 Oscillospiraceae bacterium
CGAAAATGCGTCGGAAACGGCTGATTTTGCTGAAAAAACTTTGGGTACTTTTTTCATTGCTACGGGCAGCAAGGAGCTGCCGCTGTTTTGCAGAGATGGGCTTCCCGAAAGATGCATTGTTAGGGTGCTGCCAGATGAGAAAATCATTCGTAAATGTGAAAAATCGGGATTTATGAAGATAATATGCGGCAAGGGTCCTTTCGGATTTGAGGAGAATACTCTGCATTTCAGGGGCTGTGATTATGTTATAACCAAGGAAAGCGGCTCTGCAGGCGGATTTGAGGAAAAAAGGCAAGCAGCAGCGGCTGTTGGTGCAAAGCTAATCATAATAAAGCGCCCTATGGAAAAGGGATTGTCGCTTTTGCAGGCTGAGAAGCTTCTGAGTGAGCTTTCGGGAAAGGAGTGAGGATATTTTGGAGCCAAGAGTTATAATTGCAGGAGTTGGAATGAACTGCTCGGACAGTATGACAATAAGAGCGATAAATGCGGCTGAGAGTGCAGATATCCTCATTGGCGCGGGGCGTATTCTTCGGGGATTTGAATATCTTCACAAGGAAAGTTTTTGTTCATATAATGCTTGTGAGATTGCCGATCATATATGCATAAATCCGAGGAAAAAAATCGTCGCTCTTATGTCGGGGGACTGTGGATTTTTCAGCGGTGCAAAAAAACTTTCTGAGGAGTTGGACAGGCGCGGAATCTGCTATGAAATAATTCCCGGAATTGCTTCTCCCGTTTATCTCTGCGCAAGGCTGGGGATAGGCTGGGATAGGCTGAGATTTGTTTCTATGCACGGAGCGGAGGCAAATATCGTCAGGGAGGTATGCTCCAACGAATATGTTTTTGTTCTTCTCGGCGGCGAAAAGGACTTTAGTGAGGTTTGCAGAAAGCTTACCGAGTATGGCAGAGGAAAAGTCTCAGTATTTCTCGGGGAAAATTTAGGATATCCCGAGGAGAAGATAACAAAGGGGCTGGCGGAGGAGTTTTCGGGTGTTACTACATCGAAACTTTGTTCTGTGATTATTGTTAACAGAGAATATGAAAAATATCTCGCTTCTGGTATTCCCGACGATGAATTTATCAGGGGAAAGGCGCCTATGACAAAGGCTGAAATACGTTGTTCGGCGGTATCAAAGCTTAACATCGGGGAAAGTGATATATGCTGGGATATCGGCAGCGGCACGGGTTCGGTATCGGTGGAAATGGCGCTCAGATGTCCCGGGGGAAAGGTTTACGCTGTTGAAAAGGACGAGGAAACAGCGGAGCTTTCGGAAAAGAATTTCAGAAAATTCGGCTGTGATAATGTGATATCGGTTTGCGGCAGAGCTGAAGATGTTATGGAGAAACTGCCTGTTCCCGACTGCGTTTTTATTGGCGGCTCGGGAGGTAGACTGTCTGAGATAGTTTCTGCGGCTTTGGGCAAAAATCCTTCAGTGCGTATTGTTATGACGGCGGTATCTCTGGAAACTCTTGCTGAAAGCGAATGTCTGGGCGAAAGAGAGATAACACAGATATCAGCGGCTCGGACGGTCAAGGCAGGCAGATACACTATGTTACGGGGGGAAAATCCGGTTTTTGTCATAAGGAGGCTGCCTTTATGAAGCGGTTAATGATTGCGGGGACGGGCAGCGGCTGCGGCAAGACCACAGTTGTTTGCGCTTTACTTCAAGCACTTGTTGACCGCGGAATGAAAACGGCTTCTTTTAAATGCGGTCCCGATTACATTGATCCCATGTTTCATAGGAAAGTCATCGGTGCAGACTCCTATAACCTTGACAGCTTTTTCTGTGATGATAATACTCTCAGGTATCTGCTTCATAGGGGGGCGGGAGAAATATCGGTTATTGAGGGCGTTATGGGCTTTTACGACGGGCTGAACGGGAAGGGTTCTTCTTTTGAAGTATCAGAAATTACCGATACTCCCGTTGTCATTGTTGTGAATTCCCGGGGAATGAGCGAGTCTCTGGGGGCGGTGATAAAAGGGTTCCTTAGCTTTATTCAGCCGAATAATATTGTTGGATTTATCTTCAACCGACTTGCGGAGAGCAGGGCGGAATATGTCCGAAAGCTTTGTAGGGAGCTTGGGACGGAGTATCTGGGACATTTTCCGTCAGATGAGGATTTTGCTTTGGAAAGCCGCCATTTAGGGCTTGTTACTGCGGCAGAGGTTTCGGGGCTAAAAGATAAAATGAAAAAGCTCTCGGCGGCGGCGGAGAAATATTTACGCATTGACAGGCTTTTAGAGCTTGCAAATTCTCCCGAGCTTACATTTTCGGAGCCTGAGATAAAGTCGGTAAACAAGGTCAGGATAGGTCTTTCAACAGACGAGGCTTTCTGCTTTTTCTATCCCGAAAATGGGGGTATGCTTGAGAGAATGGGAGCTGAAATAGTTCCGTTCTCGCCTCTGAGAGATGAAAAACTTCCCGAGGATATTGACGGGCTGATTTTATGCGGAGGTTATCCCGAGCTTTATGGTGAGAAGCTTTCGGAAAATTCTTCTATGCTTTCGTCAGTACGAACAGCCGTGAATAATGGGCTTCCCTGCATTGCCGAATGTGGAGGATTTATGTATCTTCATCGGGAATTTGAGGGTATGGACGGGAAATTTTACAATGGTGTCGGAGTCATTGACGGAAGTGCGATTAAAACTCCAAAGCTGAAAAATTTCGGTTACAGCGTACTTACCGCAAGCTCGGACAATCTTCTTTGCAAAAAGGGTGAATGCTTTCCCGTTCACGAATTTCATTATTTTGACAGTAAGTGCTGCGGTGATAGTTTTATTGCCACAAAGCCCGGCAAAATCGGCGAACGGAAGTGTGTTATTGCAAGTAACTCACTTTGGGCGGGATTTCCACATATGTATTTTTATGCAAGTCCCCAAATTGCCAAAAATTTTCTTGCGGCGTGCGAAAGGTTTAAGGAAAATGGATAGAATAAAACTTATTGTTCCTGCCGACAGTGAGGCAGCAAGAAGGGCTGCCCGAAAATGGAACGGCATTGCAAAGCCCCTTCACAGTCTGGGTATGCTTGAGGATATTGTCATAAAGCTTGCGGGTATTTACGGAAGTGAAAGCTTTTCGCTTGACAAGCGGTGTGTGGTGGCAATGTGCGCCGATAATGGGGTGGTATGCGAAGGTGTGACACAGACTGACAGCAGTGTTACTGCGATCGTTGCAAGGGCGATGGCTGAGGGCAGCTCAAATATCAATCTGATGGCGAAAACTGCGGGAGCAGAGGTTTTTCCCGTTGATATGGAAGACGACGATTTTGCATGGGAAATCCGTATACCGATAAAGGTTAAGGAGTAAGATTATGTGTGAAATATTTATTGAAGCAGAACAGCTATCTAAC
>JAGAJF010000074.1 GCA_017829005.1 Oscillospiraceae bacterium
CCACCGCCATAACAGCGCCATTTTATGAAAAGGTCAAGGACAAGGACGATATCACCAAAATGCAGTATCTTGACCTCCACCTCTGGATGGCAGGGGATATCCTCCTCAAAGCGGATAAAATGTCAATGGCAAATTCCCTCGAGCTGAGAGTGCCCTTCCTGGATAAGGAAGTAATGGCACTTGCGGAGCAGATACCGTGGCAGTACCGTGTAAGCACCGAAAACACCAAGCTTGCAATGAGAAAAGCAGCCCTTAAAGCCGCACCTCCCAAGACCGCAAATAAAAAGAAGCTGGGCTTCCCCGTCCCCATCAGAGTATGGCTCAGAGAGGAAAAATACTATAACATCGTAAAAACAGCCTTCACCTCTCCTGCCGCAGAGCAATTTTTCAATACCGAAATGCTGGTAAAGCTTCTTGATGACCATAAGGCAGAGAAATTTGACAACAGCCGAAAAATATGGACAGTATTCATTTTCCTCCAGTGGTATGACGTATATTTCGGAGAAAACGTATGAGAATAATAGTCACTATAATATTTACAGCAATTCTCCTCACAGCCTGCGGCGGCGGAGATACCGAGACCGAAACAGTTACCCATTCCGCCGCCACAATGACAGGCGAGGGCGTGCTTATTGAAGAAACGGAAAATATTGAAACGGAAAGCATTTCCGAAACTCAAGACATTTCCGAATGACCG
Organism: Oscillospiraceae bacterium; assembly: GCA_017829005.1. Taxonomy (GTDB): domain Bacteria; phylum Bacillota; class Clostridia; order Oscillospirales; family Ruminococcaceae; genus Huintestinicola. The sequence continues at coordinate 698 of JAGAJF010000074.1, forward strand.
AAAGGAAAAGCCTATGATAGACATCTGCCTGCCGGGAACGGGGGGAATGAAGCCCCTGCCAAATCGTTTTCTCACAGGTCTCTGGGCGGAGCATAAGGGGAAAGCCCTGCTAATTGACTGCGGCGAGGGAATGCAGATAGCCCTTGCCAAAGCAGGGCTCAGCCTTGCAAGGCTTGATACCCTGTTTATAACCCATTTCCACGCCGACCATATCGCAGGACTTCCGGGGCTGCTCCTGTCCGCAGGAAATTACGGCAAATCCTCACCTCTGGTGATATACGCCCCCAAAGGCGGCAGGGAGATAATACAAAGGCTTTGCTGTATCTGCCCCGAGCTGCCCTTTGACGTAAGCGTCCACGAAATAAGCGGCAGCGGAACGATCTTCCGAAATGACCTTGAAATAAGCTTTATGCCCGTCAGACACCGTATAGACTGTTATTGCTACAGCATCACCGAGCGCCGTCCCCCCGTGTTCAGCCCCGCAAAAGCGGACAAACTTGGCGTTCCTCTTAATATGCGAAGCGTCCTCCACAAAGGACAAAGCATTGAAGTAAACGGCAGTATCATCACCCCCGAAATGGTAACGGAAGGGGAGCGGCAGCCTCTGAAAATAACGTATATTACCGATACGGTTTATTTTGAAGACCTTGCCGCCTTTGCCGCCGATTCCGACCTGCTTATCAGTGAGGGAATGTACGGCGAGGACGAATATATCCCGAAAATGACGGAAAAGGGTCATATGGTCTTTTCCCAAAGCGCAGAAATAGCCGCACACTCTCATTCAAAGGAGCTGTGGCTCACCCATTTCAGCCCCGCCCTTACCGCCCCCGAGGAACATCTTGAAGCGGCGAAAGCCATATTCGAAAATACCCTTGCAGGCATTGACGGCATAAAAAAAACAATAAGCTGACCATATAAATAAAATATCGGAGGTGCGCAATGATAACAAAAGAATTTCGTGAAATAAGCCTGTCAGCCCTTGGAATGGGCAATATGCGCCTGCCTGTAAAGCCCGGTGGCACAGACGGTGACATCGACCTTGAAAGAGGAACAGAGATAATCGACAAAGCAATGTCCTCGGGCGTAAACTACTACGATACCGCCTATATCTACCACAGCGGCAAGTCCGAAGAATTTCTCCGTGAAGCACTGGTAAAGCGCTATCCCCGTGACAGCTTCTACATAGCCGATAAATTTTTCATACACGCAAACCACGACTATAAAGCCGTGTTTGAGGAACAGCTCACCCGCCTGGGTACCGACCACATCGACTTCTACCTTATCCACAGCGTCACCGACAATACAGCCGAGACCTACATAAAAAGCGGCTGTATAGAATATTTCGAGGAGCAGCAAAGGCTTGGCAGAATAAAATATCTTGGCTTCTCCTCCCACTCAAGCCCCGAAAAGCTGAAAGAATTTGCCGCCTATCGAAACTGGGACTTTGCCCAGATACAGCTAAATTACTTTGATTGGCTCTACGGCAGCGCAAAAGCGGAATACGAAGCGCTCAGAGAAAAAAATATCCCTATAATAGTAATGGAACCCGTCCGCGGCGGCAGACTTGCAAGCCTCACCCCCGAAGCCGAAAGCCTTCTCACATCAGCCCACCCCGACTATACAGTCCCCTCCTGGGCATTCCGCTTCCTTATGCGCCTTGAGGGCATAAAGGTGATACTCAGCGGAATGTCAGCCAACGAGCAGATGTCGGATAATCTCAAAACCTTCTCCGAAAATAACGCCCTCACCGACGAGGACGAAAAGCTCCTTTTCAAAGCCTGTGAGCTGTTCCGAAGTGCTGTAAGAGTACCCTGTACCGCCTGCCGCTACTGCTGCAGCGGCTGCCCCGCCGAGATAAATATCCCCGAGGTCTTAAACCTCTATAACCGCTATAAAATAGACGGTGAATGGGCGCTTGAGGATATGGATAAGCTTGATACCAAGGGCAAACCTAAGGACTGCATAGGCTGTGCCGCCTGCGAGAGCCACTGTCCCCAGGGAATATCCATCAGCAGTATAATGGAAGAGCTTGCGGAAAAAACATCGAAATGATACCATTGAAAGGAACGGAAAAATGAACATCGAAGAGCAGTTCAATAAAATAGCCCGTGAATACGACGCAAACCGACGGAAATTCATACCCTGCTTTGAGGATTTCTACATTACCTCCACCGACTTCATAGCCGCAAATATCAAAGCGCCCATGTCCGTCCTTGACCTGGGCGCAGGCACAGGACTGCTTACCTCATTCTGGTATAAGCATTTTCCGGGCAGCAATTTTGTCCTCACCGACATAGCCGAAGAAATGCTTGACGTGGCAAGGAAACGTTTCTCCGGCTGTGAGAACGTAAGCTTTGAGATATCCGACTATACATCAGACCTGCCCCCAAAAAGCTTTGACGCCATAATATCCGCCCTGTCAATACATCACCTCACAGACGAGGAAAAGCAGAAGCTTTTCGCACGAATTTACGGCAAGCTCCCCACAGGCGGCATATTTGTAAACTACGACCAGTTCTGCGACGAAGCCCCCGCCACAGACGCATGGTATAATTCCTATTGGGAAAATAAGCTTTGCACAAGCGGACTTACGGAAAATGATATAGCTCTCTGGAAGGAGCGCCGCAAGCTTGATAAGGAATGTTCTGCGGAGCAGGAGATAAAAATGCTCAGAACCACAGGCTTCAAGCAGGTAAGCTGTATCTATTCAAGCCAAAAATTCTCGGTCATCACCGCAGTAAAATGAGAAAAGCCGCACCCGAAAAAAGTGCGGCTCAACTTATTTCTCCCTGTACCCGCAGGGCGTAAGCCCCGTCCTCTTCTTAAAAAGGCGCATAAAGCAAACATCGTTCTCATAACCGCATAAAGCAGCAATTTCCTTCACCGTAAAAGAGGTATTTTTCAGATAATACTCTGCCGCCTTTATCCTTGCCGAAAGCAGATCCTCATAGCAGCTCACCCCGAACCGTTCCCTGTAAAGCTGCTGAAAATGCGAGGGACTGAGACTGACCTTTTCGGCAAGCTCCGCCACCGACCCGAAGCTGCCCGCATTGCTGTAAAGCTCTGCCCTCAGTCCGTCCAGAGCAGGACCGTGAACTGTCGGAAGCGGCTGACCTCTGCCGTTTTCCCTGCAGTCGGAAATTTTCAAGATAAGCATATTTATCAGCATATCCATATACCGTTCCTTGTGAGGCGAGCCGCTCATTTCCTCCCGTCCTATCATACGCAGAAGCTCCTCCGCCTCACTGTCGTCCCAAAGGGGAATGACCCTGCCCGTGGGAATGCCCACGCTCTCAAGAAACTCCTCCTCACCCCTGCATTCCATATGCAGAAAATGATTTACATATACATCTCCCGCAGCGCTGTAATGCTGGGGCATTCCATTTTTGTAAAGGATTACGCTTCGGGGCGGAGCGATGACCTCCCCCTCCTCAAGAAATACCCTTGCCTCGGTCTTGAAAAAAAGCAGCAGATCGTCCCCCGAGCCATTGGGACGGTCGATATCAAATTCACCTTCGTGACGGTAATTCATACCCATAGCGTGAAAAACAAACATAATTCATCACCCTTTTAATCGTAGGATATGTCAGTATAATAATATAATAAATCATTGCAATTTCCCTGTCAAGATGGGATAATGATATTAACAAAAAATTCGGCAAAAAAACTATGAAAGGACGAATTGTAAAATGAAAAAAATATCAATGCTCATCAATGCGCAGGACAGAATATCTCATATCAGCCCCGAGATATACGGACATTTCTCCGAACATCTGGGCAGATGTATCTACAACGGCATATACGTGGGAGAGGACTCCTCCATACCAAACACCGACGGCATAAGAAACGATATCATCGAAGCCTTCAGAAATATAAAGCTGCCTGTTCTCCGCTGGCCGGGAGGCTGCTTTGCGGACGAATACCACTGGAAAGACGGAATAGGCGAAAAGTCGGGGCGCAAGAAGATGATAAACACCAACTGGGGCGGCGTGTCCGAGGACAATTCCTTCGGCACCCACGAATTTATGCGTTTCTGCGAGCTTGTGGGCTGTGAGCCGTACATAGCGGGAAATCTGGGCAGCGGCACCATAACCGAGATTTCGGAGTGGGTGGAATATATGACTCTCGAAGGCGGCTCTCCAATGTCCGAGCTTAGAAAGAAAAACGGCAGAGAAAAGCCATGGAGACTGAAATACTTAGGCATCGGCAACGAGAACTGGGGCTGCGGCGGAAATATGCGCTCCGACTATTACATAGATCAGTACCGTCAGTATCAGAGCTTCTGCAAAAACTACTCGGGAAATGAGCTTTATAAAATAGCCTGCGGACCCAACTCCGGAGACTATAACTGGACCGAGGCAATAATGAAAAATCTGAACAAGGACCAGACAAAGGGAATATCCCTCCACTACTATACCGTACCCACAGGGGACTGGAACAAAAAAGGCGGCGCCCGTGAATTTGATACCGACCTTTACTACAGCACTATCGCCAAAACGCTGTATATAGATACCCTTATCACCCGCCACACCGAAATTATGAACCGCTACGATCCCGATAACAATATCGGACTTATCGTAGACGAATGGGGCTGCTGGTATGACGTGGAGGAGGGCACCAATCCGGGCTTCCTCTATCAGCAGAACACAATGCGTGATGCAATAGTAGCAGCCTGCAACCTGAACATCTTCAACAGACACAGTAAGCGTGTAACAATGGCAAACCTTGCCCAGGCAGTAAACGTGCTCCAGTCACTTATCCTCACCGAGGGCGAAAAGATGGTAAAGACCCCCACCTATCACGTTTTCGACCTCTTCAAGGAGCATCAGAACGGCGAGCTGGTCTACTGCTTCAGCACAAACGAGTACGCAGGTGATAAGGAAAAGGTGCCTATCCTCTCAAGCTCGGCATCGGTAAAGGACGGAGTAATGACCCTTACCCTTGCAAACTGCTCCCTTGAGGACAGCGCCGAGATATCCTGCGATATCAGAGGATTTGAGTGTTCCGAAGCCTCTGCCCGTATCCTCACTGCCGAGGTGCATACATTAAACGACTTCGACGCACCCGACCGTGTTGTACCCGCCGAATATCCCGTTAAGCTTGAAAACGGCGTCCTCACCGCAGAGCTTCCTGCCTGCTCGGTAATGAGCATAACAATAAAATGAGCCGACCCTTCTGTAAAAGGTGTTTTTTCGCGGAGCTTGACCCCAAAGGGATATACAAGGAAATATCCGAGCTTATAGCCGCCCTCCCCGAGGAAAAGCGCGCCGATGAAACAGAGTACCGCCGCAGGCTTGAAATATGCGGCAGGTGCGACTCCTTAGGGGAAGGCACCTGCGGCAAATGCGGCTGCTTTGTGGAGCTGAGAGCCGCCAAAAAGGATATGCACTGTCCAAGCGAAGAACATTTATGGTAAAAATATAACGCCTCTCCCGAGTCCGATTTTTGAACTGTGTAAATGTCGAAAAACGTCACAACCGCTCTGTCATTATATCATAAAAAATGTCGCTGTCAAGGTTAAAATGAATGTCGAAGACAACCTTGACAGCGACATTTTTTATGATTTTTGGCAATTAAGCGGTTATGCCGTCGTATTGTGTCGTAACTTGGGACACAATTCAAAAATCATAACCCCTCTCGGCTGTTTGCTGAGAGAGGCGTTTTTATACTAATAACCATTTAACCTATGGACAAAATGCGGCGGCTATAATACGCCCACTCGTCGTCAAGCTCCCTTGCCGGGCGACAGCCCGCCTGCGGTCGCTATCCAAGATTGGTCGTATTCTATCCACCGCCTTTATCCATAGAACAAATGGTTATTAGTATTATAAGTATTATTACTGTTCCGTAAGCTTTTTTCTTGCCTTGTCCATATACATAAGCTTGTCGGATTTTTTGAGTATTTCCTTGAAATCGCCTGTTTCCTCGGGAGCGGCTCTGTAAATGCCCACGCTGGCGGAAACGGTGTAGGGCTTGCCCGATGAAGCGGTGTAGCATTCCAGATATCTTGCTATATTGCCCCTGAGATTGAGACGATCATCAGTATAATAACGCGGCGGCGA
>JAGAJF010000075.1 GCA_017829005.1 Oscillospiraceae bacterium
AAGAGCGGCTTCTATTTTGTCTATCTGAACCTCGGCTTTGCTGTAACGTTCTGCAAGCTTTTTAAGGCTCTTTACCGCATTTTTTACCACGGGCAGCTTTGATAAAATACCATTGTCATTTGTAATTGATGAGGGGTCAAGGCTGTTTACCTCCACCACCAGACTTGACAACAGCTCGCCCACCTGTCCAACCTCCTTTGAGCGAACATTATCCAAAATGGAATCGGTAAATTCCGTCAGCCGACGCTGTGCACCGATACCGAACTGCACCGTTGTTCCCGTATCGGTAAGGTCTATGCTTTCCTTTATTTCGGATATTTTTGCCCTTTCCTCGGGAGTAAAATCAAGCTGAGTATTTTCATTTCCGACCGAAAGAGAAGTTTCCTCCGTCACCGTGATATTTTTCGATTTTGAAAGCGTTGCCAAGCTTATTTCCGACATAATTCAGTCCTCCAGTTCTTCCATAATAATTTTCATTGCCTTGTAATCGGGCATATTTATCACCGCATTGAGCTGCGGGGCTACGCCGTTTACCTTGCCCTCTCCGCCCTCGGAGGAAATATCACAGCCGCTTGTTCTAAAGCCGTGCTTTTCCCATGCAAGCTGCTGTATCTTTTCATCGCAAAGTGCAGCCGCACCCTGTTTTCCCGTTTCGTCAAGGGCGATGTAAATGTGAGTTGACCACAGCGTTGGCGTTGGATAAATTATAACGATATCGTCTTTTAGCTTTGCATACTGAGCGGGATTTTCCGCCGCATATTCAAGAAGCTGATTTTCATAGCCTGCAATGATCGGCTTTGCACCAATACCCGTGCGGATAAACTGATTGAACAGATCGGAGGACGATGTTTCCATATATCCCAGATCCGAGAAAATGTCTTTCAGCTGCGGCATTATTTCTTTTACGCTTGCTTCGTCAACAGTTTTTCCGCCGCACAAAACATTTGCAAGAAGTGCCGCAAACATATTTCCCGAATTTGAGCGAACAGGGTCGGTAGTATCAACAGTGACATTCCCGTAAAGCTCGGGCAGACCTGCCTCTGCCCATGTAACTCTGCTTTTTATTTTTTCCGTAAGCTTCTGCATATCCGCATAATAAACGCCGTCGGACAGCGTGACCGTTCCGTCGGTCATCAAGGCTTCCGCAACTGCTTTGTGTGAATAAAGCACCAAGGGCGTATTGAAGATTATTTCATCGGAAACAGGCTCTCCCTGCCGCTCCTTGTAAAAATCCAGAGCCGTTCTGCTGGAGGGAAACAGATAATTTCTCCCCGACTGATCTGCCGTTACCATATCAAGAGAACCTGCACGAGAATATTCAAAGGCAATATGATACTTTTTTGCAAGAATATCCGCTATCTGTTTATCCTCCATTATTCCTATTTTCTCACCGCCCAGATAGCCGTTTATTACGGTAACATCAGTGGTTTTTCCATAGAAATAATAGCCCGCCGCAGCAAGCATCACCGCTATAAGAATGACCGCACCTATAAGCTTTGCCTTCATTTGTCCATCTCCATTTTCACCGTTTGCTCCAGAAGCTCTATTTCCGCCTGCATATCAGTGAGCTCGCCACGCATAAGCTTTTCAAATTGTCCGCTAAACGCTCTGTTTAAGGTGGCGAGGGCACTTCTTGTATCCTTTTTCAGCCGAATTATCTCCTCAGTTTCGATATTAGCGTCCTGCAAGCCGATATATTTTGACAAGAGCTTAGAAGCGGTGTCCTGATAATAGTCGATAAACTGCCTTGCCTGACGTATTTTTGAGGGGTTATTTTCAAGATATTCTATAATCGCCCTTGAAGTTTCGGAAAGCTTTTCGGCTTCATTTCTCACCTGCAGATCGCCTATTTTTATAATAGACTTTTGTATGCTTTCACAGTCCTTTTTTGCTTCAATAAGCTTCTGCTCCAGCTCCTCGCCGTTTTCGATAAGATCAATGTCAATGCCGCCTATCCTGCGCCTTGGCTTTGTCATAAGATACAGCCCCGCATAGGTTCCTATTGCCACAGGAATATCAATGAATATCGACCATTCCAACAGGAAAAGGAGCAGCACAAAAACTCCTCCTGCCGCCGCTGCGGAAATAATTGCGGCAATATTCTGACGAAAATCGTTTTTCACCTCAGTTATATCCTTTCACGCTGCGAAATGCTCCGATAAGATCGCTTCTACCGTCGAAAACTCTTGCATTTGTAAGCTCGGCAAGCTCATTAAGCTGACTGTCATCTGCATCACCGAACATTATGGAAAACACGGGAATATCATATCCGCAAGCCTTATATTCTTCCATAAAATCATCACGTCTGTCCGTTTTTGAAGCACCGTCCGACATAATTATAACCGCAGGACAATACTCATCAATGTAATAAGACCCTGCTGCATATTTGATTCCTTCAAGTGCCGCTGTGTACATATCCGTACCTCCACCCGGCTCCTCGGCGGCAATGTCCTCATAAAGCAGCGGCAGATTTCCGACGGCTTCAACGGTGTAAATATTACGCACATCACCGTCAAATGTGACAACGATGTTTACCTCGTTTTCCGATGCCTGCAAAAGATTTTTCTCCGCATTTTCGGGGAGAAGTATCTGTGCCATAGCTTCTGTAAGCTGCCTGTTTCCTTCGCCCTTCATACTTCCCGAAAAATCAAGGCAGTATATGTTAAGCGAAGGCTTTCGGAACGCAGTCTGATACAAATTCATCGCCTTCATCAGCGTTTCTTCCGAAGGCATTGTTATGGGGGATAATATTTTTTCGGTATCAATTCCCCATTCGGAATTAAAAATTTCTCCGTACTGCGAATAGTCCCGGGTTATTCCCGTCCGTCTGCCCGTCTGCCGAATTTTTTCCTGTGCATCGTTGGACAAAAGATATTGCTGCACCGCAAGAAAAGCCGTTTCCTTGTCCTTGTCACCGTGGTCTAAATATGCAAGAGGAGAATCCGCAACGGTCAGTCCGTCATAGGGATAAACGGCATAAAGCGGCTCTTTGCCCTGTGAAACAAGCTCCCTGTTGGCGGCAATTATAAGGGATTCGTAATTCACCATTGCATCGTAATTTCCCGCAAGAAACATATCCTTGAGCCAATCGGAGCTGCCCGAGCTTCTGTCTATTCCCGAAAAAAGCGAGGAGACTTTTTCTTTCAGCTGCGGTGAATCAAGGTCAGCGGAGGTAAGCGCAGAGGTCTTTCCCGTAAGCGCATATAGAAATCCTATGTATGCGCTTGCACCCGAATTTGACTGCGTTGCGCTGGTCATACAAAAGCTTAAGTTTCCGGAATTTATTGCACCGAGAATATCATTTACCGAAACCTTTCCGCTTGTAAATCCAAGGCTCTCGGCAAGGGATTTTTTTATCCCGAAAACCACAGGCGAAGATGAAATTGACATATCGTGCTTGATAATATGCTTGTCATCGCCCAGAGAAAGCCATATGCTTGAAGCAGGCCACACAGCGTCATAATCCGCCGCACCGCTTTTCAGCTCGTTCATAATGTCCACAGAGCCTTTATAGGTCATTTCAATGCCAACGTCCGTTTTCTTTGAGCATTCCGCAATTATATCCGAAAGCTCCTTGTTTTCGGAGCCGGATAATATCCGTATAGTTTCTTTTTCAAAAACACCGCCGCCAAAGCTGTTTTCCAATACCCCACTTTCAGATAATGAACAGGAGGAAAAAATGCCCGCTGACAACAACGCTGATAGGATAACGCATATCGCTTTTTTCATATAATAACCGTCCCATAAATTATATTTAACTAATTATAAATCTACAATGTAAAATCGGCTATCCTCGTTCTGCAAAATCCGTGTAAAACATATCATTTCCCGCTTTTTTCCGTAAGCAGCACACCGCACGCCAACGCAGTAAGGGGCGCAACACTAACAAGTCCGAAGCTTCCCACAACGGTATGCACGATCTCGGCGGCAACGTATTTGTAATTGAGGATATTTCCGAGGGGCGTTCCCTGTGCCATAAACACCATCAGCAGAGCACAGCAGCTGCCCGAGTATGCAAGGAGAAGCGTTGTTGTAATAGTACCCATTGCCGCACGTCCCACATTAAGCCCAGATTTAATTGCTTCAATTCGGCTGATGTCGGGCTTTTTTTCTATTACCTCGTGAACGGCAGAAGTTATATCCACCGCCAGATCCATTACAGCTCCCGATGAGCCGATAAAAATGCTTGCCATAAAAATTCTTGTAAGATTGAGATCGTTGTATCCGTTATACAAAAGGCTTTCGGAGAACGCCATAACAGCACCGTGAATTTTGAAAATGTCCGTAAAAATTATTCCCGTAACGGCAGTGGTGACAATGCCTGCGCCCACTCCCAAAGAAGCCGCTGCAGTCCTCCTGTCAAAGCCGTAAACAAGGGCAATTATCATCACCGAAAGCAGCAAAACGATTATCCCGCCCGTTATAATTGGGTCAAAGCCTTTGAGATACAGCGGCACAAGCACCTTCCAAATTGACAGCACCGTAACGATAAATGACAGCACCGCCCTAACACCTGTTTTGCCCGCAAATGCCACAAGAAAAATAACAAATAACGCCGCTAAAATAAGCTCACCGTTAAGGCGGTAATGGTCAACCATTGTCACTGACAGAATTTCATCGTTACGATAGCTTACAAGCACATACGCCTTGTCCCCCTCGGCAAAAATTTTATCCTGTTCAAGAGAGCCGTTCAGCATATTCACAGCTTCCGTTTCCCGACCCTTGAACAGCCCCCCAAGCAGCTTTACCTTGCAAACCTGTTCGCCCTGACGAACAAGCCCCGTGTCAATTATTGCGCTGTTATCGCAGGAAATTACCCTTGCGGCACAGCGGTCGCTGCCTGTGTATGCTGCCGCTCCCTCAAAGCCTGTGGGAATGAGCAGAAGTATAATTATAAGCAAAATCGCCGCTATAACGGGCGCATTGTATTTTACTTTTTCGGACATAAACATAAACCTTTCGATATAGTATTTTGCTGTTCGCAAAAAGCTCCCGCACAAATTATGCACGGGAGCATTATTATGGAGGATTTCAAAGAAGAATTTTATGATATTTTACTTTACATTTGTAAGAAGTGCAAGCTTGTCATAAATATCGGTGTTGTCATAATATCCGCCGAAAAGCTCCTGACCTGCACCCTTTGCAAATACCGCAACGGGAAGTCCCGTGTGGGAATATGAGCTGAAATTGATGCCAGACTTGTTATTGAGAATGTGTGTAATGGTCACGGAAAGAGGCTCATAAGTGCCGTAAAGAATATATTCCTCATCGGTAAGCTCCTCGGAATTGCCGCTCATTGTCTTGTCATATGCAGCCTTGAGCTTTTCCATCTCCCAGTCGGTAAGAACAAGGTTGGGGTTGGAATTATCTGTTGCATTTTCGGGAGCTACAAGTCCGAAAAGACGCTGAACGTCCTTCAGAACTGTTTCAAAGGAAGTGTTGTTTTCCTTGTACTTTGCAACATAATCGCTGTCGTACTTAGCGTAAGAGATCTTCTGATTTTTGAGATTTGCAAGATAAGTATCGTAATTTGTTCCCGCATAACCGATAGTCAGACCGCCTGTTTCATGGTCGCCGGTTACAAGGATAAGTGTTTCATCGGGGTGTTCGTTGTAGAATTCAACCGCTTCTGCCACAGCAAAGCTGAGTGCAGCTGTATCGGAAATTGTTGAGCCTGCGTCATTAGCGTGACAAGCCCAGTCGATCTTTCCGCCCTCGACCATCATAAAGAAGCCGTTGTCATTGTCAAGTACCTCAATGCCCTTGTCAACATAATCTGCAAGTGTCCATTCGCCGGACTTGCGGTCCTTGTGGTAGGACATGGAGTCGCTGTCTGCAAGAGTTTCCGCAATTATAATAGACTTGCCGTCCTCGGCGGTGAGCTTTTCTGCTTCTGACTGTGTCTTGATAACATTATAGCCTGCGTCCTCTGCAACTTTGTAGATGTCCTTCTTATCACCGTCCGCACCTGTGGGCTTTAAAAGTGCGCCGCCTGCAAAATAGTCGAAATCACTTTCAACCATTTCAAGACCTATCTCATAATAATTCTTTCTGCTTGCCTGATGTGCGTAATATGCCGCAGGAGTTGCGTGGTTGAGATTTACCGTTGTAACAACACCCACCTTGTAGCCGTACTGATTTTTGAGCTTTTCGGAGATAGTTTCATATTCGGTCGTGAAGGTTTCGTCCATGTTGATAGTTCCGCTGTAGGTCTTATGACCTGTGGAAAGTGAAGTTGCTGTCGAAGCGGAATCGGGGCAGAAGGACGTGGAATCGTATGTTGTCGCAGAGCCTGCAACGGGGAAATTCATAAAGTTCAGCACCTTAGTTGAATCGAGAATGTCATTATTGTTGGTGTCATTGAGTGCGGAGTAATAATCTGCCGTTGCCTGTATCTGAGGGTAGCTCATTCCGTCGCCAATAAACATAAAGATGTACTTGGGAGTTTTTCCTGTGTACTTTGAAGCCGATGCTGTTGTTTTTGCAGGAGTGGAAGTTTTGTTTCCTGCCGCATAAACCGAACTTACTGTTGCTGTTGCCGCAACCGCTACCGCAGCGATCATTGCTGCTGCCTTTTTGAAATTCATCATAGATCTTTCCTTTCGTTTTTGCACCGCAGAATGGTGCATATGTATTATTATTTCTTTCTGCATTTTTCAGTTTACTGTTTCAATGTAAAATCTGCTATCCTTATTTTGCGAAATCATAGTAAAAAAATATGATCATATAATCAGATTCATACTGTCAGGAAACGCTGAGTGCATAAAACATTTTGTGTTTGCCTGTTCCCACAACTGCACCGATCAGGCGACTGCCCGGACCTGCAAGATCATATATATCTTTTGGAACACATATAAGCATTGAATCGGAACATACATAATAAAAATCCTTGAATACATCACCGGAATTATCCGTAAAAAGCCTTGTGCCGTCTATCTGAACAGAAACCGAAAAAACATTTTTTCCTTGCTTTACACATTTTAAAACACGATATAATTTGATACTTTCCTTTATGATGGAGCAAGTAAAATATACCATTATTGCAGCCGGAATCAAAATAAAAATAAGTATCTGATTGATATTCATTTTCAGACTCATACTAATCTTTAATCAATGTATAGACAAAGTGAAAAAATATGATATACCTGATTCCGCAAAACTCAAAACGCCGCAGCAAGTCTCAAGAAGGTATGAATCCAGCCATTACTTCTTCCAAGAGCAAGGCGGAGCTTACGAGCGTGAACAGTGAGATGACCGGCAATGAGAATAAGATTATCAATTATGGTACGGATCCTGCGGCGTTTGATAGTGAAAAACGGAACTGTATATTTTTTTTAGCAAGCTTAAAACGCTTGCATTGCCTATGGCGTTTCAACAGTTTATGACCGCACTTGTAAGTGTATCAGATACGGTAATGCTGGGATTCCTTAATCAGGCTCTTTTATAATGTTACGACATATGAATGTCAAAAGCCCGTATTTATCGCTAATACGGGCTTTTTGAAAAAATATAATCTATGATTTTCAATAGTTTACCATATTCATTGCTTCACAGAATGTAATGCCGTTTCTCATGAACCTTTTTAACATACTGAAAGCTTTAACAGCAGGCATTCTGTCACTTGAAGCATTGGATATATCTGCAAACCTACACTTGTTTTTCTTTGCCAGATTTTCCAGCTGAGAATTAAATTCCGAGGGCTGAATACCGTTTGAGTTCTCACATACGGATACGATCACAATATCTGTGAAACGGTTTCTCTTTCTGAGATTTTTTACAAGTGAATCGTATGCGGAAATTATTTCGGGTACCGATCTATATCCTCTTTCAAGGTCGGTTTCGCCAAGTTGGAGCAGGATTTTTGAGGGAGCAAGGCTTTCTGCACATTTGATCAGAAGTGCCTCAGCATCGAATACGGATACGTCCGTAAAGCTGCGGTTATATATATTGCAGTCAAGATTAAACGCCTGCCTGAGTTCACCAACAGGAATATCCTTTGCAAAAGTTGAACCAAACAATACAATGCCATTTCTGACCGCAAGCTCGTTAAGCCTGCAATACTCCTCTGCTTCTCTTTCATACATCTTGGAAATTACCGAACTATTGGCAGAAACCTTTATATTATTGTTTATGCTTGTAGTTTTTCCTGAACCAATTCTGCCTGCAAAATTATTTCTAACAACATTTTCCATACTGATATCCTCCTTTTATTCGGTAACGGGTGTAAATTTAATTCCTGTTGATGCTTTATCAAGATGCTTATTTCTGAAATAGATACCGATTCCCACAGTGACCATTACAATATTAAGCACATAGAAAAACATTACATACCAATGTACTGTTTCATACCAGGGGTGCGGTGCATTTGCGGCTATCAGCGTAAATTTGCTGACAAATGCAAAGACATATCCTATCCAGATGAAGAAGTAAAAAGGGAGGCTTATTCCTTTGGCTGAACGTGCTCTCCACGCTTTGATAATATTGAGCGGCCAGGATATTCCGAAGCAGACAACCATCATCATTTCCATTATGCTTGCAAAAGTATTCATTTTTCATCTTTCCTTTCGGTCTTTGTTAAACACATTCTAACTCCGTTCAGAT
>JAGAJF010000076.1 GCA_017829005.1 Oscillospiraceae bacterium
TCGCCCTGATAACCGACAATCTCAGGCTCAAATACAAAAAGAATGAAAAGACTCAGATCGCTGTAAAGTGATACTGTCAAAAAGATCCTCTGCAATTTCCGCAGGGGATTTTTTGTGCTTGACAATCTCTGCTGTCTATGGTATAATATATACAGACAGGTAAAAGCCTGTCATATATGAGAGCTTTGCTCTTGTAAAAAGCAGGAGGACCCTGCCGCTAAGTGGGAGTATTAAAGCAGGAGGACCCTGCCGTTAAGTGGGAGTATTAAAGCAGGAGGTCCCTGCCGTTTAAGTGGGATTTATAAAAAGCTGTGTTTTTCGGCACAGCTTTTTTTATGAAAAGAATGGGTGTAAAAAATTGGGAAAACTGAATTTTTATTATGTTGATATGAAATATATACGTGATCTTGCCAATGCGGACAGCAATGTGCTGTCCGTTTCGCCGCAGGATAACAAGCAGACACGTCCGTTTGTGGGAGTTATTCTTGTTTGCGGCAGCAGAACATATTGCGTTCCCTTATCATCTCCGAAAAAGAAGCACGAAACGATGAAAAACAGAGAGGACTTCTCAAGAATCGTTGACAATAACGGAAGGATAATAGGTGTGCTTAATTTTAATAATATGATACCCGTATGTCAAGAAGTCATTACGCCTATAGATATTCGTCCGAACCGCTCCGACCCCCCTGCTCAGGTCGGACGGAAAAAAATTATGAACATTCAGCTTGACTGGTGCAATAAAAATAAAGAGCTTATATGTAAAAAGGCGAATAAGCTTTATCATCTTGTGACCGAAACACCCGAAAAAATGCGAAGTCTCACACGAAGATGCTGTGATTTCAAAAAGCTTGAAACTATCCTTGATAAAAGACTTGAGAACATCACTGTAAAATGATACTATAAACATCTCCTCCTATGGTATAATAAAATATCATAGGAGGAATTTTTATGTCGAAACGTATAGACAAATCCATATAAAGGGAGTATAATATAATATATAGTTTTTTATATAATGCTATGGGGGAAGTGAATAACCGAATTGAACTTACAGCATCTTAAATATATGACCGAGGTGGAGCGCACAGGCTCTGTAACGAAGGCGGCGGCGAACCTTTTTATGGGACAGCCCAACCTCAGCAAAGCCATAAAGGAAGTGGAAAACGAGATAGGCATAACCGTTTTCCGCCGAAGCGCAAAGGGAGTTTATCCCACACCCGAGGGAGAGCGTTTTCTTGTACGGGCAAAGGCGGTGCTTGAGGAGATGGGAAAGCTTGAGGCACTGTATAAGCAGGAGAACGCCCCGGGACGTTTCACGATCTGTGTTCCCGAAGCCCCATATGTGCCACACCTTCTCGGGGAGCTTGCCCGCACCCTGCCCGATGTAAATATCGAATGTATCACCGCACCCTTTTATCTTGGACTCGAGAATGTGAGCGGGGGGATATGCAAAGCTGCCGCAGTCCGCTGTCCCGATGAATGTAAGGACTTTTTTGCGGCGCTCAGAACAGAGAAAAATATCCGCTCGGAGCAGCTTTATTCGGGAAAATACAGCCTTGTCTTTTCCGAAAAAAGCCCCCTGTCTGAAATGGAGAATGTGACCCCCGAAGCCCTTTCGGACTATATCCGCATATCCTCGGGAGACGGCTCCCAAAGCAGCAGATCGGAGAAAAGTATGACCCTCCGAAACGGCTCCGACCCCTATGAGCTGCTGTCACAGCTCTCCGAAGCCTATATGCTTGCCGAGGCTCTCACCGAAGAAAAATTACGTAGGTACGGGCTTTTACAGCGTGAGATAAGCTTTGGCGGCAGCTTTACCGACTTCCTCATGACCCCTGCGGGATATAAGCCCGATGAATATACCGAAGCATTTGCCCGCTGTCTTAAAAACGTGATAAACAAACAGTAAATATAAGGAGACCGCTATGGATAAATTTGAACTTGTTTCCCCCTATAAGCCCTCGGGAGACCAGCCCCAGGCGATAGACAAGCTTGTGGAGGGCATCGAAAAGGGATATCGTGACCAGACCCTGCTTGGCGTAACAGGCTCGGGAAAGACCTTCACAATGGCGAATGTCATTGCCCGAATGAACCGCCCCACCATTGTACTTGCTCATAACAAAATTCTTGCGGCGCAGCTCTGCTCCGAGTTCAGGGAGTTTTTTCCACATAATGCCGTGGAATATTTCGTTTCCTACTATGATTATTACCAGCCCGAGGCGTATATCCCCTCCACCGATTCCTATATCGAAAAGGACAGTTCCATAAACGACGAGATAGACAAGCTCCGCCACAGCGCCACACTTGCCCTTGCCGAGCGCAGGGACGTTATAATCGTGGCGTCGGTCTCCTGCATATATTCTCTGGGCGCACCCGAGGAATACCGCAGCAATGTCATTTCTCTTCGCAAGGGAATGGAGATGTCCCGAGAGGAGCTTCTGAGAAGGCTTGTGGAAATACAGTATGAGCGCAATGACATAAATTTTATCCGAAACAAATTCCGCGTAAGAGGAGACGTGGTGGAAATATTCCCCGCAGGTTCCACCGAGAATGCTATTCGTGTGGAATTTTTCGGAGACGAGATAGACCGCATTTCCGAAATTCACGTGCTAACGGGAAATGTTATCGCGACCCTCGCCCACACAGCCATTTACCCCGCCTCTCACTATGTAGTCTCGAGAGACCATATCCACGAAGCGGTCCTTGAGATAGAAAGGGAGCTTGGAGAGCGTGTTGAATGGTTTGAAAAGCAGGGCAAGCTTGTTGAAGCACAGAGACTTAAACAGCGTACCCTTTACGATATCGAAATGCTTGAGGAAATAGGCTTCTGCAAGGGAATTGAGAACTACTCCCGCATACTGTCGGGCAGAGAGCCGGGCAGCACCCCCTACACTCTCCTTGACCACTTCCCCAAGGACTACCTTCTTTTCGTGGACGAGAGCCACGTCTCTCTCCCACAGGTAAGAGGAATGAGCGCGGGAGACAGAGGCAGAAAGACCGTACTTATCGACTATGGCTTCCGTCTCCCCTCGGCATACGATAACCGTCCTCTTAACTTTGACGAGTTTGACTCAAAGATAAATCAGGCGATATATGTATCCGCCACTCCCGGACCTATCGAAAGGGAGAAGTCCGCTCAGATAGTTGAGCAGGTAATTCGTCCCACAGGTCTTGTGGACCCCGAAATAACCGTAAAGCCCGTAGAGGGACAGATAGAAGACCTTCTCAGTCAGATAAATATCCGTGCGGAGAAGAATGAGAGAGTCCTTGTCACCACCCTTACAAAGAAAATGGCTGAGGATCTCACAACGTTCCTCACAAATGCAGGAGTAAGAGTGCGCTATCTCCACCACGATATCGACACCATCGAGCGTATGGAGATAATACGTGACCTGAGACTTGGTGAATTTGACGTGCTTGTGGGAATAAACCTGCTAAGGGAGGGACTTGATATACCCGAGGTTTCTCTTGTGGCAATTCTCGATGCGGACAAGGAAGGCTTCCTCCGCTCCGAGTCCTCCCTTATCCAGACCATAGGACGAGCTGCCCGAAACAGCGACGGCAAGGTAATAATGTACGCCGACAGCGTAACAGGCTCAATGGAGCGTGCCATAGCCGAAACAAACCGCCGCAGAGAGCTGCAGCTCAAATACAACGAGGAACACGGTATCGTGCCGAAAACCATCATCAAGGACGTTCGTGACGTTATCGAGATATCCACCAAGGAAGAGGTAAACGGCAAAACAAGTGAAAAGAAGCTCACCAAAAAGGAGCGCGACGAGCTTATAACAAAGCTCACCGCCCAGATGAAGGAAGCCGCAAAGCTGCTTGAATTTGAGCACGCTGCTTATCTGAGAGACAAGATAAACGAGCTTAAGGAACAGAAATAAAAAAGAAAGGACTGTCGGAAAATGAGCGGTTCGGAGCTTAAAATAAAGGTCCGCAGGATAATAGTAAACAGGATCTTCATAACCGCAGTGTTACTTATCCTGCAAATTGCGTGGTTTGTGCTGTGCATAGCAAAGCTTTCCGCCTTTTCGGGGTGGATAAGCGCAGCCCTGCGGGTGTTCAGCCTGTTTATCGTGCTTTACATCATCTGCAAGGACGATAACCCCGCTTACAAAATTGTATGGATAATCCTGATAATGCTCCTGCCCATTTTCGGCGGACTGCTTTACCTTTTTGCAGGGAACAAAAAGCCCTCCAAGCATATGCACCGCAGGATACAGGCAACAAAGGAAAAATATCTGCCAATGCTCAGGAGCTTCGGAGAAAAGGGAAAAGCTCTCGAGGACGATGACCCCAGAGCCTATGCCGTCTGCCGCTATATAAACCACCTCAGCGGCTATCCCGTTTATGCGAATACTCAGGTAAAATATTATCCCGTAGGGGAAAAGATGTTCAAGGATATGCTTTCGGAGATACGAAAGGCGGAGCATTTTATCTTCCTTGAATACTTCATAATCGGGCTTGGAAAAATGTGGGACGAAATGCTTGAGGCGCTTGTTGACAGAGCGGAGCATGGCGTTGAGATACGGATAATTTACGATGATATGGGCTGTGTGGCACTCCTGCCCCCGAAATATTTCAAGGTGCTGGAGAAAATTCACCCCAACATCAAATGCCTTGCCTTCAATCCCGTAGTACCCGTCCTCTCACTTGTTATGAACAACCGAGACCACCGCAAAATACTGGTAATAGACGGACACACAGGCTTCAACGGCGGCATAAACATCTCCGACGAATATATAAACGAGACTGCTCCCTTCGGTCATTGGAAGGATACAGGCGTAATGCTCAGGGGAGATGCGGTAATGAACCTTACGGAAATGTTTCTCGAGCTGTGGCACAGCTTCAAGGATACTGAGGTCAAGGCGGATATCGTGAAATATTCACCCGAGGTGTACGGCGAGAAATACCCTTCCGACGGCTATGTGCAGCCCTTTTATGACACACCCCTCGATACCGAGCCTCTCAGCGAGAATGTCTATATCGAAATACTCAGCCGTGCGGAAAATTATGTATACATCTACACTCCCTATCTTATCCTTGATGATATAATGAAAAACGCCCTCTGCCTTGCGGCGAAAAGGGGAATAGATGTCCGTCTCGTCACCCCGGGAATACCCGACAAGAAAATAATCTACCGTATGACCAGGGCAAACTATACGCCCCTTCTTAAAGCAGGCGTTCGGATATTCGAGTACACCCCCGGGTTTATTCACGCAAAGAGCTTTGTGAGCGACGATAAGATAGGCGTTGTTGGAACCATCAACCTTGACTACCGCAGCCTGTTCCTGCATTTTGAGTGCGGCACACTTATATACGGCAACAAAGCAGTCTCCGACCTGAAAAAAGACTGCCTTGACACCTTTGAGAAGAGCAGGGAGATAACCCTGCAGAACATAAAGCAGTATTACCGCGGAACAATGTTTGACGCCCTTCTCCGCCTTATCGCTCCGCTGCTGTAAATAAAAGAAAGGAAGTATGCAAATGAACCATAGAGACAAAAGCAGATTAAAGCGGTTCATACCGTTTTTGATCCTCACAGGTGCGGCAGTGCTGGCTGTCATAAATTTTGATGTGGTAGTCTCCGCACTGAAAGCGGTGCTGGGCATATTCAGCCCCCTGCTTATCGGCTGTGTGCTGGCGTATATACTTAACATCATAATGATAAAATTCGAGAAGATCTATTTTCCACGTTCACAGAAACGGGCGGTGATTGCAGCACGCCGACCCGTATGCCTTGTGCTGTCCCTACTGACGGTAATTCTTGTCCTCACCCTTATAATGGTAATAATCGTTCCCGAGATAGGAAATATTTTCAAAGTGCTGAGCGACTCCTTCCCCGTATATGCGGCAACTGTTCAGCAGTGGCTTGCGGAAGCAGAGCAGAAATATCCCGAGGCTGCTGAGCTTATAAGGAAAAATATCGACCTTAGAAGCTTTGACTGGAAAACCATTTCGCAAACGGTCATTGATTTTGCAATGAATGGAATGGGCGGAGCGCTGACCTCGGCACTTACCGTTATCTCCTCATTTTTCGGGGGTATCGTAAACTTTGTGGTGGGACTTATCTTTGCCATATACATTCTTCTCAGCAAGGAGAAGCTGGCGGAGCAGGTGGGCAGGCTTATGAAAAGCTATATTAAGCACGAAAACGAGCGCCGTTTCCGTTATTTCTGCGCCACAGCTGATAAATGCTTCTCAAGCTTTATCGTGGGACAATGCACCGAAGCGGTCATCTTGGGACTGCTCTGCGCTCTGGGAATGACGATACTGCGCATACCATACGCATCCACCATCGGCACACTTATCGGAGCCACCGCTCTTATCCCCATTGTGGGAGCATACTTAGGAGCGGCTATAGGCGCACTGATGATAGTTGTGGTAGACCCTATAAAAGCCCTTTGGTTCTTAATTTTCCTTGTGATACTCCAGCAGGTTGAGGGAAATGTGATATATCCGAAGGTGGTAGGCTCTTCAATCGGACTCCCGGGAATGTGGGTGCTTGCGGCTGTGACCGTAGGCGGCGGACTTGGGGGCATCGGCGGAATGCTGCTGGGCGTGCCTATGGCGGCAACTGTCTATAAGCTGCTTGAAAACGATGTTCACAGAAGGCTTGACGGGGAAAATGCTGCCGAAAATTCGGAGGAGGTCCCCGAAAATACGCCTGAGCCGCCTGCAGAAGAAAATGCTCCCGTTTCCCGAGAGATTACGGAAAATGACGGTGAGAACGGCGGCTCGGAAAATAGCAGAGACGTATAATTATAAATACAAAGCCACCCCCGACAAATCGGAGGTGGCTTAAAAAATGCCTGTATTACTTTATCTCAGCATGATAGGACTGGAGCGACTTCACACCTATGTGAGTGTTGTTTTTCACAGCCCTTATGCCGTCAGCGCTTGCCTTGGCAGCCGCCATAGTGGTGATGTAGGGAACGCGGTGCCTGATAGCCTCCTTGCGGATATAGCTGTCATCATATGCGCTGGTCTTGCCTGCGGGGGTGTTGATGATAAGCTGAATTTCGCCGTTTGCTATCTCGTCCGCAATGTTGGGACGACCCTCGTATATCTTGAATATACGCTTTGCGGGAATGCCTGCGTCAATGATCATCTCGTAGCTCTTGCCCGTTGCAAGAATTTTGAAGCCCAGATCATAGAAATCCTTAGCTATCTGAACAAGCTCGGGCTTGTCTCTGTCGCATACGCTAAGGAGAACTGTGCCTTCCTCGGGAAGTCTTGTCTGAGTAGCCTCCTCGGCCTTGTAATATGCCTCGCCGAAGGAAGATGAAAGTCCGAGAACTTCTCCTGTGGAGCGCATTTCGGGACCCAGAACGGGGTCAACCTCCTGGAACATATTGAAGGGGAACACCGCTTCCTTAACGCCGTAATGTGTTATCTCCCTGTCGCGAAGCTCGGGAACGGGAGACTTATTTCCCGTAAGAGGAGCGGTCATTATCTCGGTGGCAATTTTCACCATATTTATGCTGCAAACTTTTGAAACGAGGGGAACAGTACGGGAAGCACGAGGGTTAGCCTCAAGAACATATACCGTATCTCCCTCAATGGCATACTGCATATTCATAAGACCGCATACATTCATCTCAACAGCGATCTTCTTGGTGTAATCCTTGATAGTCTCTATCTGCTTTTCGGTGAGATTTTTAGCGGGAAGGATACAAGCGGAGTCACCCGAATGAACGCCTGCCAGCTCGATATGCTCCATAACTGCGGGAACGAAGCAGTGCTCGCCGTCGGAAATAGCGTCAGCCTCGCACTCAGTGGCGTGATTTAAAAATCTGTCGATAAGAATGGGTCTGTCGGGGGTAACGCCTACAGCCGCAGACATATACACCCTCATCATCTCGTCATCGTGAACTATTTCCATACCTCTTCCGCCAAGAACGTAGGAGGGACGAACCATAACAGGATAGCCTATCCTGTTTGCTATCTCGAGAGCCTCGTCCACATTAACAGCCATACCTGACTCGGGCATAGGAATGCCAAGACGCTCCATCATAGCACGGAAGTGGTCTCTGTCCTCCGCAAGGTCAATGGTCTCGGGAGATGTTCCCAGAATGTTCACGCCGTTCTTTTTCAGGTCAGCCGCAAGATTAAGGGGTGTCTGACCGCCGAACTGTGCGATAACTCCTACAGGCTTTTCCTTTTCGTGAATGCTCAGCACGTCCTCAAGGGTGAGAGGCTCGAAATAAAGCTTGTCGGAGGTATCATAGTCGGTGGAAACGGTCTCGGGGTTGCAGTTTACGATAATGGACTCAAAGCCCAGCTTTTTAAGAGCAAGAGCAGCGTGAACGCAGCAGTAGTCGAACTCGATGCCCTGACCTATTCTGTTGGGACCGCCGCCAAGTATCATAATTTTCTTTTTATCAGAAGCGGGGCTCTTGTCCTCGGGCAGATGATAGGTTGAGTAGTAATAAGCAGCGTCCTGTGTGCCGCTTACGTGAACGCCTTCCCACGCTTCACGAATGCCGTATTTGTAACGTGCGTTCCTGATATCCTCCTCGGGCACAGAAAGTATCTGACTGAGATATCTGTCGGAAAAGCCATCAAGCTTTGCCTGACGGAGAGCCTTTTCATCGGGAACCTGTCCCTTATTTTTCATAAGCTCCTCTTCTTCATTAACCAGCTGGAGAGTCTGTTCAATGAACCAGTGCTTTATCTTTGTAAGCTCGTATATCTCGTCAACGGTGGCACCCTTGCGGAGAGCCTCGTAAATTATAAACTGTCTCTCGCTGGAGGGGTATCTCAGCTTTTCAAGCAGCTCTTCCTTGGAAAGCTTATTAAAATCCTTTGCAAAGCCAAGACCGTATCTGCCTGTTTCAAGGCTGCGGATAGCCTTCTGGAAAGCCTCCTTGTAGGTCTTGCCTATGCTCATAACTTCGCCGACCGCTCTCATCTGAGTTCCAAGCTTGTCCTCAGCGCCCTTGAACTTTTCAAATGCCCAGCGTGCAAACTTGATAACAACATAGTCTCCGTCGGGAACATATTTGTCAAGTGTGCCATACTTTCCGCAGGGGATTTCTTTAAGTGTAAGACCGCAGGCAAGCATAGCCGAAACAAGGGCAATGGGGAAGCCCGTAGCCTTAGAAGCCAGAGCGGAGGAGCGTGATGTACGGGGATTTATCTCAATAACCACAATTCTTCCCGAAACGGGGTCGTGAGCAAACTGACAATTGCAGCCGCCGATAACGTCAATTGCTTCAACTATCTTGTAGGACTGCTCCTGCATTTTCTTCTGAACGTCCTCGGAAATGGTGAGCATAGGAGCGGAGCAGAAGGAATCGCCTGTGTGAACGCCGATGGGGTCGATATTTTCGATAAAGCAAACGGTGATGATGTTGTTCTCAGCGTCTCTTACCACCTCAAGCTCAAGCTCTTCCCAGCCGCTGATACATTCCTCAACAAGCACCTGACCCACAAGGCTCGCCTGCAGACCTCTCTCGCATACGACTTTAAGCTCGTCCACATTGTATACCATACCGCCGCCTGCGCCGCCCATGGTGTATGCGGGACGGAGAACAACGGGATATTTAAGCTCCTCGGCGATCTTAACGGCTTCATCAACGGAATAAGCCACCTGACTGCGTGCCATTTCAATTCCCA
This sequence comes from Oscillospiraceae bacterium, assembly GCA_017829005.1. Lineage (GTDB taxonomy): Bacteria > Bacillota > Clostridia > Oscillospirales > Ruminococcaceae > Huintestinicola. The sequence goes on from JAGAJF010000076.1 coordinate 9,625, forward strand.
GCTTGTTCATGGTGTTCTTGAACTCGATGCGGTCCTCGCCGCGCTGGATAGCGTCCACCTGAACGCCTATTACCTGAACGCCGTACTTTTCCAGCACTCCTGCCTCAGAAAGCTCGGAGCAGAGGTTAAGACCCGACTGACCGCCCAGATTTGGCAGCAAAGCGTCGGGACGTTCCTTTTCGATTATCTGAGTGAGCCTGTTCAGATTAAGAGGCTCAACATAGGTGATATCCGCAACATCGGGGTCTGTCATAATGGTTGCGGGGTTGGAGTTTACAAGCACGATCTCGTAGCCGAGATTACGAAGCGCCTTGCACGCCTGTGTACCCGAATAGTCAAACTCGCACGCCTGACCGATGATAATGGGACCCGAGCCGATTATCATAATTTTGTTAATATCCTGTCTTTTTGGCATAAATCAAATCTCCCTGTTCCGCAGGCTTGTCCTGCGGAGTAAATTTGCCGTTTATACCTTTCCGCTGCTGCAAACGTAACAAAGCGGAAAGCATAAGGGCATTTCCCTATGAATAATAATACCATAATTATCGGATAATTGCAAGCAGATTATCAAAAAAATAGTTTTTTTGTAATAAATGCTCACTCTCTGTTTTCATTCTCGGCTCTGAAAACGATAAGGGGAATAAGCGCCCATTGAAGCGCAAGACCGAAAATGCCCGAAGCAATGCTTGTCCATATCACAGATATCTTTATGCTGTCATTTCCCAGAGCATAGACCGAAAGTGCGATGGCAGCGGCTCTTACAGCACGTCCGCCAATCTGAGCAATAAGCACCTTGCCGATAATGGGGAGTTTAATGTTTCTCAGAAGCCCCGAAGCAAGACCGTAGATGCAAAGCTCGATCATCATAAAGGGGAGCATTGCCGCCGAGGGCATACCCGAAAGGGCAAAGCTTATGAGGGGGCTTAAAAAGCCTGCTATGGCACCCGCATAGGGACCTGCAAGAAGTCCTGCTATAATAATTGGCAGGTGCATAGGGAGAAAGGTCTCACCAAGCTTTGTTCCAAGCCCGGATACCGCACCCATAAGATGGAAAATCTGGGGAAGAGCCACAGCTCCCACAATGGAACCAATTGTCCACAGGGTCTGCGCCTTTACGGAAAGACGGGGCTTGTCAAGTGTTTTAACTGCTGATGACATATCAAAAACTCCTTTGCATAATATCCGTGTGGATAATTTTATCTGTTCATATCATACCATAATAAGCCGTGAAAATCAATAAAATTTGGTTAACGTTTTCTGCCGCAAAAAAATCAGGTTGGCTTATAGATACCGTCGGGGAATTTCCTTACTCTGCCGCAGGCAGGAAAATCGGGATATATCACTTCCCACAGACAGCCGCATTCTCTGCATTTATACCATACATCAGCAAACCACTTCCTGCCGCCAAAACGGTAATATGGCATCTGCGGCTCAAGCACAATAAAGACGCCGTTATTTGTCTGCTGTTCAAAGAAGTCTTTTATCCCACTCAGACATCTGACAGAATTTATTTCTGTTTCTGTCCGTTCCGAACATTCGCATTTTACCGAAAAACTCATACTTCATCACCCTCCCGATAATATTACAGCATAAATATCAGGAAATGTCAATACAGGTGCGGAAAAGTGTTTGTTTATAGTCAAATTTTTTTGTTGACAAACACGTTTTAAAATGCTATATTTATATTTGTCGGATAATATCCGTTTATAAAGAAAAAGGAATGATAGCAAAATGAAAAAAATCATTGCCGCCCTGCTTTGTGCGGCAGTTCTTACCGCCTGCACGGGCAGTTCTCCCGAGGAAACGGAAGCCCCTACATTGGGAGACTCCTTTACCGAAACAGCTCCCGTCACATCGGAGGAGACCACGACTGTGACCACAACACAGACCACTACAGTCACAACCACCGAGACGACCACCGAAACAACCACCGAATTTACCCAAAGGGAAATTCCCTTCGAGGACACCGTCCAGAACGCCTACGAGCGCCTTCTTGCCTCCTTTGAAACGGAGCATGGCATTGTTTACCCTGATGATTACGGCGGAGTTTACAGCTATGCGGGAACTCTTTTTGTAAACATCACCGAAAACACCCCGCCCGAGAGCTATACCGAGGTATTAGGAGATTACACCTGCGTCCGCTATGAGACGGTAAAGCGCTCCTTCAACAGGCTTTCGGAGATATGTCTTGAAGCCAAGGAGCTTCTTGACGAGCGGTTCGGTGTGGCAGATTTCTATGTAGACGTTCCCGAAAACACAGCCGCCGTAACCATCAGAAACGAGGACCCCAAAAAGGCGCAGCTCTTCCTCAAGACCGTTACCGACAAAAGCTTTAGCTTGGACGAGCTTTCCATAAGTATGGCTGAGCCGGAAGAGGAAAATTAAAACAGGATTAGATTTTACTTTGAATTTGACAAAAAACTCTTTTGGCTCTTGTAATTTGAAAAGCTTTGTGGTATAATAAAATTACATTCAGGGAAGAATATTCTCTCGGAATATTAAATTTTAAGGAGATGACTTTATGAAAGGTTTAGGTATTGCAGTTCTCACAATGCTCGCTGCCGCTGCAGGTGCTGCTGCCGCAGTTTATGCAGTCAAGAAGCGCGAGGAGCTTGAGCAGTATGATTACAGCTTCGACGATGACGATGAGATCTACTTCGGCGATGATGACGAATGCTGCGACTGCTGCAGCTGCTCGGACAAGGACGAGTCCGCAAGCGATGTTGAGGAGCTTGAGGCTCTTGACGGCGCAGATGATGCTGACGTTGAGGCGGCTTCTTCCGATGACAGTGACGAGGAAGCAGATTTCTGATAACTTAAAAGAAAATTTTCGGCGGAGGTTCCAAATGGTTCCTCCGCCGTTTTTTGCGGGTGACGACCCGCGGCGAGACGTTCTGTAATTTATTTGGGCGGCAGGCTGTCGGCTCGGTAACGGTACGAATAAGCTGCCCAATAAATTGGAATTTGGCGGGTAATTTGCTCCAATCAATGTAGGGGACGGGAGACCCGTCCCCTACAAAATTTTTGTAAAACAATGATACATATTTGTATCGTCACCGAGCCGACAGTTTGCCGCCCGAAAAAACTATAGAAAGATCGGCTGCAGGCTCAGCCTGCCTCAGCCTGCTCTGTAATAAGTCTTAGCCAGCTTTTTAAGTCTCTTTGCAAGCCGGGGAGTGCATTCGCCGCCGCTCAGTCTCCACGCCCAGTTTCCGCCGCCGATGGTGGAAGGGATATTCATTCTTGCCGAGTTGTCAAGGCATAAAAGATCCTGCATCTGTATCACACAGCTCTCGGAAACACTTGCATATGCCGCTCTGATAAGTGCCCATACTATCTCGCTGTCGGAAGTGTCCTTTTTAAGCCCCAGATATTTTCTTACACGCTTCCTGCCCTTTTTGTCCATTCCCTTGTACCAGCCCAGAGCGGTCTCGTTGTCGTGGGTGCCGATGTAGACAACGCTGTTTTTTACGTAGTTGTGTGGAAGATATCCGCTGTCATCGCCGCCGAAGCCGAATTCCAGCACGTTCATACCCGGGTAGCCTGCCTCTCTGAGCATATCCTTCACGTCATCTGTGAGAAAGCCCAGATCCTCCGCAACAAGAGGAACATCGCCAAGTGCGGCTTTTATTGCCCTGAAAAGCTTCATTGAGGGACCCTTCAGCCATTCGCCGTGCTCGGCGGTCTCGTCCCCTGCGGGAATTGCATAAAAGCTCTCAAAGCCTCTGAAATGGTCTATGCGTGTAAGGTCAAAGAGCTTTGCGCTGTACTTTACACGGGATATCCACCATTTGTAGCCGTCCTTGTCCATATAGTCCCAGTCATAGAGGGGGTTACCCCAAAGCTGACCCGTGGGAGAAAAATCATCGGGAGGGCAGCCTGCCACCTTGACGGGTCTCCTGTCGCTGTCGAGCATAAACATCTCGGGGGCAGCCCATATGTCGCTGCTGTCCATGGAAACGTAAATGGGCATATCGCCGTATATCTTTATGCCCCGCTTGTTTGCGTACTTTTTCAGAGCCTTGTACTGCCTGATGAATTTGTACTGCATAAATTTCCAGACTTCTATATCGTCCGAATGCTTTTCCGAATACTGCTCAAGTGTCTTTTTGTCTCTCAGGCGGTATTCATCGTCCCACAGCGTCCACATTTTCTGCTTGAAGAAGTATTTGAGGGACATAAACAGAGCGTAATCATCGAGCCACCACGCATTTTTGCGGCAGAAGCGGTTAAGATCCGCAGTCTGAGCGGGGTCTGCCTTTTCCTTGAATGCCGCACACGCCTTAGCCAGAATGAGCCGCTTGAAGGAGAACAGCTGACCGTAGTCCGCAAAGCTTTCCTTTCGGCGCAGCAGCTCCATATCCTTGTCATCGGGGGAGATAAGACCCTCCTCCGCAAGCATATCCAGGTCGATAAGCAGGGGATTGCCCGCAAATGCGCTGTAGCTCTGGTATGGTGAGTCACCGAAGCCTGTGGGACCTACGGGAAGTATCTGCCAGTAGGTCTGCCCCGCCTTCTTTAAAAAATCCACAAACTTGTATGCCTCCCTGCCCAGAGTACCCGTTCCGCAGGGAGAGGGGAGGCTTGTAATGTGCATAAGCACGCCGCAGCTTCTCATAATATAATAATTCCTTTCCGATGAGACTTTTCTTTATTATACATTATTTCCGTTCTCTTTGCAATATCCGCAGGAATAAAAATAATTATTTTATTGCAATATGCCCCAAAAACGCAGCGACTTTTTGTAAACGATTAACAAAAGATTTGTCCGTTATCATAAACAAAATTTTCTGCTCCTGTAAAAAAACTCTTGACATTTATCACAAAAACTGCTATAATGATTTTAATGAATTTCGGAGGAAGTGCGTGGAGCTTATTTTTGAGCCGTTTTCCTCTAAGGCTGTATGAAAACGATTAAGTAAGCTTTTTATACGGCATAAAATTAAAATTACGGAGGTGCTGTAAGATGTCGGATAATTTATCAGCGGCATTGTCGGAAAGAAGTCCCGACGACATCGGTAAGGTCAAGAAAATCGTCCCGAAAACTCCTGCGGAAAAAACGGCGGATATTCTGCTGTGGGGCGTAAGGATACTGCTTGTTGCGGAAATAGTCCTGCTGTTCTTCCCGTCCTTTAACCCTGCAAGGATATGTGACAAGATCAACAAGAATATGTCCCTTTTTACCTGCGGTATCGCTTATGATACCCTGGTATCAAATCTGGGACGAGCATTCACAAAGGGCTGGGTACAGGAGTCCACCTTCAAGCTCCTTTTCGGCTCAAGTATGCTTTCCATAGTTGCGGCTCTTTTCTATGCTGTAGGCGGCTGTATGTCCCTGGGCAGCAATAAGATGAAAAAAGTATCTGCAGCTGTGACAGCAGGCGGAACTCTTTTTATGATGGGCTGCCTTTTCGGAATTAAAAATGCCTTCGGTCAGGTAAGCCTCACAGAACGTCCCGAGAAGATTGGTCCTGCGGAAAGCATTCCCTATTTCGGACTTTTTCTCGTTATCACAATAGCCCTTCTGGCGCTTTGCATTGCAGTATTCTTCCTGCTTCCCTCCTTCTCCAATGCAGGGGAGATGTATATGGAGGATAAGTACAAGCTCTTCCTTATGATGCTCCCCATTATCGTTCTCTCCTTCCTCTTTGCATACCTTCCCCTCTTCGGCTGGCGTTATGCATTCTACGATTACAAGGCGGGCGATACTCTTTCTCCCGATAAATTCGTGGGCTTCAAATGGTTCACTCAGCTTTTCCAGAATGCAGCTACCAAAAAGGATATCCTGAGAGTTATCAAGAACACCCTTGCAATGAGCGGTCTGGGTATCCTCACAAGCTGGGTGCCTATGATATTCGCCATCTTCCTTTCCGAGATAAAAAACAACACCTTCAGAAGATTTGTGCAGACCTTTACAACTATCCCCAACTTCATAAGCTGGGTGCTTGTATACGCCATTGCACTTGCTATCTTCTCCACTGACGGCTTTATCAACACCTTCCTCAAGAGTGTAGGAAATCCCGTTACCACCAACTACCTTATGGACAGCTCACATATGTGGCTGAAAATGCTTGCATGGGGTATGTGGAAGGGTCTGGGCTGGAGCGCCATCATTTACATAGCCTCCATTTCGGGCATCGACCAGTCCCTTTTCGAGGCTGCAACGGTGGACGGCGCAGGACGCTTCCAGAAGATGTGGTATGTTACCATTCCCTCTCTTATCCCCACCTATATGGTTCTCCTCCTTATGTCCGTTGCAAATATCCTTACAAACGGAATGGATCAGTACCTGGTATTCTCAAACGCAAAGAACTCGGCAAGCATAGAAGTTCTCGACCTCTATGTGTATAACTTAGGTATCGGCAGCGGACTTATCCCCCTGTCAACGGTTATCGGTATGGTCAAGTCTCTCATAAGCGTGATCCTTCTCTTCTCCGCAAACGGCATTTCCAAGGCTGTCCGCGGCGAGAGCATCGTATAAGAAAGGGGTGCAGTTATGTCTCTTGCAGAACTTAAAGAAAAAAGAGCGGAGGAAAAACGCTTTAAGGAGCATACCACTCACATAAAGCTCTCCTGGCAGGACGTTGTGTTCAATATCTTCAACTACCTGTTCTTCGGACTTTTCACCCTGAGCTGTATCTTCCCCTTTTACTACATATTCATCAACACCATTTCCTCGGGTGAACTTGTTGTAAAGGGAGCCATTACCTTCCTGCCCAAGAACCTCACTCTCCAGAACTACATCGCAATGGGCAACGTAAACGACCTGTGGAACTCCTTTGCGGTTACCATTATCAGAACTGTTGTGGGAACTGCTCTTATGGTTTTTGCTTCGGGTCTTGCAGGCTACCTTATGACAAAGCAGGAAATGTGGCACAGAAAATTCTGGTATCGCTTCCTTGTTGTCACAATGTACTTTAACGCAGGTCTTATCCCTACATACCTGAACCTTTCAATGCTGGGTCTTACCAATACCTTCTGGGTATACATCATACCCGGTATCGTATCGCCCTACAACATTATCCTTGTTAAGACATACGTGGAGTCCATTCCCCACGAGATCGAGGAAAGCGCATTTATGGACGGCGCAGGCTACTGGACCATCTTCCAAAAGATAATCTGGCCCCTGAGCAAGCCTATCCTTGCCACCATCACCATCTTCGGCGCAGTAGGACACTGGAACTCCTTCCAGGACTCCCTTATCTACAACGCAAACTCTCCCCAGCTGTACACCCTCCAGCACAGACTGTACGTTTATCTGAACTCCTCTTCAAATCTGAGTGCTCTGATGAACGGCGGCTCCGCAGGAGACAGCGTTGCCGTTGCGGGAATGCTCAACACAAAGGTAATTCAGTACACCATATCTATGGTTACTATCATACCCATTCTCCTTGTATATCCCTTTATGCAGAAATATTTTGAAAAGGGTATTATGCTTGGTGCTGTAAAGGGCTGATATTTAACAGAAATTTTCACAGGGTACGGGGGATTTTCCCGTATCCTGTTTTTTTGCGGCAATGCTTTGTTGACGGTTGATTTTTGCGGACAGATGTGATATACTTATTTTCGGAAAGTTTGCTTTTAAGGAGATTAAAAGGGCAATGACTGAAAAAAGACTTCTGAAAGACACGCTGTTATTTGAAAGGAAAAACAAAATAAGCGGCGGTATCTATCATAAAATGCAGGTGGATTTTGCCTATAATTCAAATCATATTGAAGGCAGCAGGCTTTCTCACGAGCAGACACGGTACATTTTTGAGACTCACAGCATTGATGGCACTGCTTTGGTAAATGATGTGTTTGAAGCCTCCAATCATTTCAAATGCTTTGACCTTGTGCTTGATACGGTCAATGAGCCGCTGACGGAGGAATATATAAAAAAGCTGCACTATACGCTGAAAAACGGTCTTATGACCGATAACGCTCCCGAAGCTGTTATCGGAGATTATAGAAAATATGCAAATACAGTCGTTGAGATAGAAACGGTGAGACCGAAAGAGGTTCATCAGTCAATGATTAACCTTCTGAAAAAATATCCCGCTCAAAAACGTCTTGACCTGTACGATATCTCTGAGTTTCATACGGAATTTGAAAAAATTCACCCTTTCTATGACGGCAATGGAAGGGTAGGGAGACTTATCATTTTAAAAATGTGCCTTGCAAATGATGTCGTACCCTTTTATATCAATGAAGAAAATAAGATTTTCTATTACAAAGGGCTTAAAGAGTGGCAGCTTAACAATAAACCCAACAGGCTCTTAGATGTGTTTTTATCAATGCAGGACGATATGAAGAGCGTACTCGATTACTTTGAGATTGAGTATGAAAATTCCGAAACAACATCTCGGGAACTTATTGCAAAGCATTGCGTATAGCAGGCTGAGCCTGCAATTTAGCTGAAAAGGAGAAACAAGCGTGAAATTTTTCAGTATCGACAGCCCTCTTTATAAATTTATGCAGCGCCTTACGGACGTGCTGCTTTTAAATATCCTTTGGCTGTTGTTCAGCCTGCCCGTTGTGACAATCGGGTGCAGCACAGCCGCCGCATTTTCGGTGGCGATGAAGTTCGTGGACGAGTCCGAGGGACACATATGGAACGATTTTATTACGGCGTTCAAGGCAAACCGGAAGCAGGGGCTTCCTCTGGGGCTTATCTCTGTAGTGGCTGTTACAGCGGTATATCTTGATTTTACCATTGCAAATCAGGTGGAGAACAGCCTGCCCTTTCTGATAGTGGGTTTTCTTACGGCGTTTTTCCTGCTGTTTTCCCTGCTGTATGTGTTTCCGCTGATCGTGCGGTATGAAAACACAATTCCCAAGAGCCTGAAAAACTCCTTCCGTCTCGGAATGAAGCATATCGGCAGGACGTTTTTACTTATAATTATCGTGGCTGTGGAGCTGGCGCTTATATTCTGGAACGAGATAACTTTGTTTATTGGTGCGCTTATCGGTCCCGCCTGCATTATCTATACCATAAGCGGCACTGCAATGCATATTTTCAGAGAGACGGAAAAGGATCCCGGTGCTGTCTCTAATCCCGAAAAGCTCCATGAGCATGACGGACAGTAAAAAAAATGCCTCCCGATAGCTGCTATCGGAATGCATTTTTTTTATTTGAAACACGCTTTCTGATTTCTTTAATCATTCGGCGCGGAGACAAAGCTGCCAATGCGTACAAATTAACAGCGCGACCTCGCCGCATCAGAAAAGGCTCAGCTGCTCCTGCTCGTAATCCCGCTTTGAAGCGGAAATTATATCCTGCATTTTGTAAAGCAGACCCAGCCGCTCACATTCGGCTGTAAAGCATTTCCACAGCCTGTCCACATTTGGCGAGGTGCATTCGTAGGAATATCCGAAGGCTTCAAAGTACCTTTGCGACAGCCCTTCCCCGGGGAAAAGCTCATCAATTTTCCTGAGATAATATTCACGCTGGCTGTCCCGTAGTGTCATACCGAATGCGGGATAGATGAATTTCACTCCCGCTTCGGCTCCTTTTCGGACTATCTTTATGATATTTTCCTCGCTGTCCTCGATAAATGGCAGCACGGGCATAAGAGTTATCCCCGTGAATATCCCTGCCTCGGACAGCTCCGCAAGAGCGTTGAAACGTTCGGATGACAGGCTCACATTCGGCTCGATAATTCGGCTGAGACTGTCCTCGGCGGCGGTTACGGTAAGCTTGCACATCATAGGGGAATGCTCCTTTATGGCAAGAAAAATGTCCTTGTCTCTTGTCATAAGGCTGCTCTTTGAGAGGATAACACAGCCGAAGCCGTAGTCGTTTATAAGCTCAAGGGCGTGACGGGTAAGGAGGGCTTTTTCCTCAAAGGGATTGTAGGGGTCGCTCATGGAGCCTGTGCCGATAACTCCCGTATGGGCTTTGTGTCTCAGCTCGTAACGAAGCAGCTCAAGGGAATTTGCCTTGCACCGCACCTTGTCAAAATCCTCGATACCGTAGCAGTCGCTTCGGCTGTCACAATAGATGCAGCCGTGACAGCAGCCGCGGTACAGGTTCATATTGTAATCCGTGCCGAACCAGCCCGAGGATTTGTTTTTGTGAAGTATAGACCTTGCTTCAACGGTTTCCATAAAATGCCCCCTTCCGCAGAACAGTTTTTCTCTTTCTATTATAACAGCTTTTCAAAGTCTCCGTCAACAGCCACGTGATTTTTGCGGATAAAATATTTAACAAAATTTCCTCTGTTTTTTTGTTGACAAATACACCCGAATAGGATAATCTATCATAGTATATATTTTAAAGAAATCGAGGAAATTAAAGTGCGAGAGCTTACTTCGGGAAATCCCGCTAAAATGATATTTGCCTTTGCCGTTCCCATTGCGCTGGGAAGCCTTTTTCAGCAGCTTTACAGTATGATAGATACGGTCATTGTGGGCAGGACTGTGGGCGTTGAGGCAATTGCCGCCCTTGGCTCCACAAGCTACATATCAAATCTCATTATCGGCTTTATGTCGGGTCTCACAAACGGCTTTGCCATCATCACCGCACGTCATTTCGGTGCAGGGGACTATGTAAAAATGCGCCGCTCCGTTGCAGGCACCATTATACTCGGTCTGTCCGTATCGGCTGTGTTTACGGTTTTAAGCCTTGTTTTTCTCCGCCCGTTTCTTCGTATACTCAACACCCCCGAGGAGATATTCGAGACCGCCTACAGCTATATTTCCGTTGTCCTTCTGTTTATGACCGCCGCAATGCTTTACAATATGTCCGCAGGCGTGCTGAGAGCGGTGGGGGACAGCGTTACCCCTCTTGTTTTCCTGATATTTTCCTCATTTATAAACATCGGGCTTGATATATTGTTTATCGCAAAGCTGGGCTTCGGCGTGAAGGGAGCCGCCTATGCAACTGTAATATCCCAGGGCTTTTCATTTGTGATGTGCTGCATTTACATCTGCATAAGGTTTCCCTACCTCATTCCTCAAAAGGACGAGATGAGGGTAACTCTTTCCGAGCTGTCCGAGCTTATGGCAATGGGACTTTCACTTGCGCTTATGTTCTCCATAGTGGAAATTGGCTCACTCATTCTCCAGAGAGCCATAAACAATTTCGGCACCGACACCATTGCCGCTCACACTGCCGCAAGAAAAATTTCAAGTATACTGATGCTGCCCTACAGCGCATTCGGCTCAGCCTGTGCTACCTATTGCAGTCAGAACCTGGGCGCAGGCAGACCCGAAAGAGTGGGAAGGGGAATAAAAAGTGCCGTTGTTATGTGTTGGGTATGGTCGGCGGCGGCTGTGACGGTGGGATATTTTTTCGCTCCTGCCATCATAAGCTGGATAGCAGGCACGGAAGAGGTATTTATCGTGGAGCTTGCTTCAAGGTATATGAGGGTAAACACCCCCTTTTACTTTATCCTTGCCGTACTTATAGTAATGCGAAGCTCTCTGCAGGGGCTTGGACGAAAGACTGTACCCGTTGCCAGCAGCGTTATCGAGATGATAGGCAAGGCGGTGGTGGCATTTGCCGCCGCACCTGTGCTGGGCTATTTCGGAGTTATGATATCCGAGCCTATCGTGTGGTTTTTTATGACCGTTCTCCTTGTGTGGGGATATGCAAGAGACAGGGAGCTTGTGAAGGCGACCTTTGTTAAGGAAAAGAAAGTATAGTAAATGGATTTGCCGCAGTAATGCCGTTTGGCAGGACTGCGGTTATTTTTTTTGTGTATTCAGCTGTCAGCTGTAGAAATCGGCTGGCGGATATTGTATAATTATGTTAAAAAATATGCTAATATATCGGAGCATATAGAAGGGGGATTTTGTATGAATATAACAAAAAAATCTGCGTTATGTATATGTGCGGCTTTGATACTCAGCGGCTGTGACAGCCTGATGTCTGAGTCTTACAGCAGCGAACAAAGTGATGAGATAGTATCAAGCATTGCCAATGACATTGTTTCGGGCATTGGAAACAAGCTTGATGATATAGGTACAAATGCTTCACTAACCTATCTCGGAAACAACGAAGTGCTTAAAGAGTATGCAGAAAGCCTGAAATCGGACAAGATAAGCATTGAGATGAAAAACAGCAGGTTTTTTAAGGTGCTCTCATATATGATATGGAATGACTTTATGTATTTTGAATCAGGTAAGTCCTTTACGGAGCAGTATCCTGAACAATCAATAACCTATTTTGCAGGTAAATATAGTGTAAAAATGGATGATATGGTTCAGGGCGTGGATTCATATATGATATTCAATTCTTATGACAGCACAATATATTACGTAAATAACGCCTCAAAGATCTATTGCACCGATAAATCAAGTGATTCGGATACTTCACTTTATGATTCCTTGCTTAAGTCCGGTCTTGATATGCTTGTGTATATGGCAGAAATTGGTGAAGTTACCGGCTCGGGCAAGGAGACAGTTTTTGGAAAAGAGATGGAATACGAAGATATAAATTTCGGCGAAAATACAGGAAGAGTTTATTTTGAAAACAATTATACTATGTACGCTCTTGATACCGAAACAGGTACATATTCTAAGGTTATCGGAGTTGCCGATGCTCCGATATCTGTACCGTTGGATTATAAAAAAGTTTCTATGGAGAAATGGGCTTACGTGACTGCCAAAGATGGCAGTGCGGAATAAACTAATATCAAAAGGACGGTAAATCATATGAATAAAAATCATCATTCCATTTGTATGAAGGACGAGGTCACAGCACTTTTATCCGGGGGCGGATATATCCAGCTTATCGGAGAGACCGATTCTGAATATAAGAACTCGTTCAGCTGTGACAATGCAGTATCTATTGCACTTACAAGCTTTAAGATAGCTGTACTGAGACAGGACGGTACGGTTTTTACCCGGTGGTATCAGGATTATTATATGGACTATTATGATGCAGAAACGGATTCCTTTATTGATGTGTATCATACGGACGACTGGAGAGGTATAACAAAATTGTGCGCAGGAAACGATCATATCGTTGGACTTACGAGCGGCGGAAGAGTCTGTGCCACAGGAAATAATGACAAGGGTCAATGTAATGTACAGGGCTGGACAAATATTGTGGATATAGCGGCAGGAGGTGATATAACCTTAGGACTCAGAGCAGACGGCACTGTTGTAGTGACCGGAGATGAACAGTTTGACATATGCAAAGCAAAAATGTGGAAGAATATCAAAAGAATTTTTGCAGGGGATTATGATGCTGTTGGTATAAAAAATGACGGCACTCTTGTATCTACAAATGAGGATTGGGAACAGGAGCTTACAGGCTGGTCCGACATAGTAACTATCTCGGTGGGCTGTGATACGGTCATAGGAGTAAAAAGCAGCGGAAGGGTATATGCAATATCAGAAGATGAAAGCTTCAAGGAAAAGCTTGAGCAATGGACTAATATCATAGATGCTGCAGTTGCGGACGATCTGTCCGATCATTATGCAGTAGGACTTCGTTCAAACGGCAAAATGGTATCTCTTGGCTCGGGCTTCTGGGACGATACTGTTTTGGGTGATAAAAGAATAAATATAGACGGAAGAGAAAATATAAAGACTCCCGACGGCACAAATGCTCGTGATGATAGAAGCGATTATGCCTTTTCGTCCTCAAACACATCCGGATTTAAGCTGGAGGATATTTTCTATACCGTTATCGGATTTATCATAGTTATGGTAATGTTTGGCTCATGCAATCAATGATACATAAAAAGGGAGGAAAAAGAAATTGCAATTTCTGATAGATATTTTATTTCACATACTTAATATATTTTTGTTTGTGATAGAATTTATTGTGGGGGTCATAAAGACAGTGTTTTTTAAACCCAACGGAAAAATATCCTGGTTTTATGTTATCGGTTTTGCTATTCTGGTGATCGTTATTATATCAATGTTTTAATTGAAGAAATACAGCTGACCCGCACAGTTCTTATATTGTGCGGGATTTCTGCGGCTTACCCAAGAAGATGCTCAATAAGTATTTTTATTCCCAGAAGCAGAAGGATAATGCCGCCTGCAAGCTCAGCCTTTGACTTGTATTTCGTCCCGAAAACCGAGCCTATCTTCACTCCTGCCGCGGAGATAACAAAGGTGCATACCCCGATAAAAAGCACGGCGGCAATGATGTTCACCTCTAAGAAAGCAAAGGTCACACCCACCGCCAGAGCGTCAATTGCGGTGGCTATGGCAAGCACCAGCATTGTTTTCGGGGCAAATGATGGGTCGGCGTTTTCCTCGTCCTTGGAGAGAGCTTCCTTTACCATATTAAAGCCGATAATGGCAAGAAGAATAAATGCTATCCAGTGGTCGAATGCAGTAATGTAGCTTTTGAAATTTACCCCCAGAAGATATCCGACTGCAGGCATAAGCGCCTGAAAGCCTCCGAACCATGCTCCGCAGATAAGGGAGTATCTGAATTTGTAGGAGGGGGTGGCAAGTCCCTTGCAGACAGACACCGCAAATGCGTCCATCGAAAGCCCTACGGCGATGAGAAATAAGGTGAGCATATCCATAGCTTGAAAAGTCCTTTCCCGTTAAAATATTTAATATATGTTTATGTCCGCAGAAAAATAAAAAGACTCGCATACAGACAAAGCCGACAGTTTCGGCTGTATCTGTATGTGAGTCTTATCAATTAAGGCAAACCGGACCTTTCGATCGGTATGTCGATTTGCCGCTTTATGAAAATAAAGCAGATTACTCCCCCACGGAAATATTGTAAGGTAATTCTAACATATTTTTTCGCTTGTGTCAAGACCTTGAGATGAAAAAATGTTATTTTTCATCACTTTTCTAAAGTAACATCAAAAAGTCATTTCCTTCAATAATCCGGTGAATGTAGTGCAGCCGTCTTGAAGCTGAATAATGGGGATATGATCAAGCTGAACATTATTTACATCATAAAACGGTATTGCTATATATTGGGAGCTGTCTGAGGATAGGATAAGATGGTTATGCTCAAGATCCGAAATTTCCGAAGCCGTTATCCAAGAGCCGTTTTGGCAGCTTTTTATTCCGATATCTAAATTTCGTTCCCAGTCAAATACTTTTTCATCGCCAATGTACTTTAATTCTTTCGGAATGCCGTCCTGAAAATGTACGAGCTTAACAGAAATTAGTGATGAAAAATTATGCCTGCGCTTACCTTGAGGTGTACCTTCATACAAAAAAAGGAGGCTGCAGCCGTTGATAAATTCATCATCACTTATTATTTTTGGAACAATTACTTTGCAGTGAACATAATTTGATGTCAGGCTTTCGTTTTTTAATCCCAGCATCATACCCTCAGAAATGTTCAGCCTTTTTGCAGCCATATGTTGTTTTCCCCTTAAAATAATAATTTTTTAAATGCTGTTTTTCAATCCATATATCTGCCAAACCGATCAAATATATTTTATCATAAGATTTATGCTGTTGTCAACTGCTTTTTATTGGCTTGACCGCATAACAATGTTAAAAAAAGCATTTCACCCTTGACAACCCTCATTTTTTATGTTATAATCACCTTAATGTAAATGCTATGACGGAAAAAAAGCAGGGCATAACCGTTTTCAGAGAGCCTTCGTATGGTGGGAGAGGGCAGCGGCGCTTTGAAGATACATTCCCGAGCAGATACGGTGAAATTTAAGTAGCCCTATCCGTACCGAGACACGTTACAGTCTTCCAAAGGTTATGCTTTCGCATAACGAACTGAGGTGGTACAGCGGCATTTGTCGCCCTCTTGAAGCTTGCTTCTTTTGAAGCATTGCTTCGGGAGGGCGTTTTTGTTTGAGGTGACATTATGAAAAAGCTTTCACTTGCGCTTGTTCCAGTTGTTCTTTCGCTCCTGCTCTGTGCCTGCAAAGGTGATATCATTCCGCTTTCCGAAGCAGTAATGCTTGATAACGATAAGCTTTCACGAAAGCTTGAAGGGCGTACATACGCAGAAATATGCGATGCCTGGGGAGAGCCTGCCACAGGCTATGGTGATATTTATTCTTATGGTGATGCGGCTGCAGCAGTGTTTTTTGACCCGAAGGATCGTGTAACAAATGCCATCGTGTGCAGCTGGCTTGAGGGCAGATATCTTCGGGATAAAAACGGCGGAAATATGGTGCTTTTGGAGCAGAACGGATATATTGCGCCGACTTCCGTAAGAACATACGACGGGACTTCATGGTCAGGCTATGACTTTGCCGAATTTGAAAACGGAGACAGGATAAAAATTCTCGTTGAATTTATAGCAGAAACATATCCCGGACAAGCAACTGTTTATGCTGTAGAACTCATCGAAAAAGGCAGCTATGACGACCTTGACGGCGATGTAATGGCGCAGCTCAAAGAAATGGGCTGGGTGGAGTGAGACAATTATGATAACTAACAACAATATTGACAACGGCAAACCTTTTGACTGGGGCAGAGCCTCCTCGGATTATGCAAAATACCGTGACATATATCCCCGGGAATTTTACGAAAAAATACACTCTTTCGGAATAGGCATTTCGGGTCAGAAGGTGCTTGATATCGGTACGGGAACAGGCGTTATCCCACGAAATATGTATAGCTTTGGCGCACGCTTTACGGGTACGGACATCTCGGAAAATCAGATAGCCGAGGCAAAGCGGCTTGCGGCGGCAGAGTGTATGGACATAGACTTTTTCTGCAAGTCCACCGAGGAGCTTGATTTCCCCGAGGAAAGCTTTGACGCCATTACTGCCTGCCAGTGCTTTTTCTACTTTGACCATGATATTGCCGCTCCAAAGCTGTCAAAGCTTCTCGGCAAAGGCGGAAAGCTGGCGGTACTCTATATGGGCTGGCTGCCCTATGAGGACAAGGTGGCAGGGGCGAGCGAGGAGCTTATTCTCAGGTATAATCCCAAATGGACGGGCAAGGGCGATATGCGGCACGAGATATTTATTCCCGAGGTTTACGAAAATTTCTTTAAAAAGCTTCACGGCGAGATATTCGATGTTCGGGTGCATTTTACCTGTGAAAGCTGGAATGGTCGCATTAAAGCCTGTCGTGGAATTGGCGCTTCACTGACCGGTGATGAAATTGCCGCTTTCGAGAGGGAGCATATGGCTTTGCTTGAGAAAATCGCACCCGAAAGCTTTGACGTTCAGCATTACTGCGCTGTGACAGTCCTTGAAAAGGTGTGAGAAGATGAAATGTGAGTTTTATTCCACGGGAAAATTTTACTTGTGCAAAAAAATCATTTTGTTTCTGAACATTTTTCTTATATTTTCATTTCAATTTATCATAAGTGATAGATTGATACGCCTTTATGCGCCGTTTGTGATCTTATTTACAGCATTGACTGAACTGTTTGTTATTTCTGTATTTGAAAGCGGAAAAATTCTTGCTTGTAAAAATCAGCTGATTATATATCATAAGGTTTTTAATAAAAAAGCTCTTGTGTCGCATATCGAATATAAAAACATCTCCTGTGCAGAATACTGCATCAGAAAAAGCTATGCCAGAGGAATTTCTGAATGCCGCATTTTTGTCCTGACTGTTAAATGCAGCGACGGAAAAAAGCGGGTGTTTATTTCTGAAATGATAGCTCCTCCCAAAGACCCCGACGACTATAATGAATACATAAATAATCAGCCGATGATGAAGCTTTGCAGATATATCAATGAAAAATCAAGATAAATATAACACTTGAAAGGCGGTGGTATCAGTGAAACTGTGTAACGGTTTCATCTCATATGAATAAACAAGTCAAATAAATAAATTTAATATAAAACGGAGGAAAATTAAAATGACTTTATACGAAGAACTTACCCGCAGAGGACTTATCGCTCAGGTCACCGATGAAAAGGAGATCAGCGAAATGATTAACAACGGCAAAGCCACCTTTTACATTGGCTTCGACCCCACTGCCGACAGCCTCCACGTTGGTCACTTTATGGCGCTCTGCCTTATGAAAAGACTCCAGATGGCAGGAAACAAGCCCATTGTCCTTATCGGCGGCGGCACCGCAATGATAGGCGACCCCTCGGGCAAGACCGATATGAGAAAGATGATGACAAAGGAGACCATTCAGCATAATGTTGACTGCTTCAAAAAGCAGATGAGCCGCTTCATTGACTTCTCCGATGACAAGGCGATACTTGTTAACAATGCGGACTGGCTTTTAAACCTCAATTATGTTGATGTCCTCAGAGAAGTGGGCGCCTGCTTCTCGGTAAACAAAATGCTCACCTTCGAGTGCTACAAGCAGAGAATGGAGAGGGGACTTACCTTCCTTGAATTCAACTATATGATAATGCAGTCCTACGATTTCTATATGCTGTTTCAGAAGTACGGCTGTAATATGCAGTTCGGCGGCGATGACCAGTGGGCAAATATGCTGGGCGGCACCGAGCTTATCAGAAAGAAGCTTGCAAAGGACGCCCACGCAATGACTATCACCCTCCTTACCAATTCCGAGGGCAAGAAGATGGGCAAGACCGAAAAGGGCGCTGTATGGCTTGACCCCGAAAAGACCTCTCCCTACGACTTCTTCCAGTACTGGAGAAATGTGGGCGACAGCGATGTTATCAAGTGCTTAAAACTCCTCACCTTCCTGCCCATTGAGCAGATAGAGGAAATGGAGCGCACTATGACAGGCGCAGAGCTTAACAAGGCAAAGGAAATTCTTGCATATGAGCTGACCGCTCTTATCCACGGCAAGGAAGAGGCTGACAAGTGCCTTGAGGCAGCAAAGAAGCTTTTCGGCGGCTCGGGCAATACCGATGATATGCCCACCACCGAGATACCCGCAGCAGAGCTTGAGGGCGGCATCAACATTCTCGACCTGCTTGTGAAAACTGCTCTCTGCCCCTCCAAGAGCGAGGCAAGGAGACTTGTTACTCAGGGCGGTGTAAGCGTTGACGATGTTAAGGTAACAGACCCCAATGGCGTTATTGAGATAGCCGAAAGCGTTATCATCAAGAAGGGCAAGAAGGTTTACCATAAGGTTACAAGAGCATAAAAATATGGGCTTCCGCAAAATTCGGCGGAAGCCCGTTTTGTTATTATACCTTTTCCGAAACCGCACTCAGTGTTACCGTAAAAGCCGTCCTGTTCTCGTCCGACTCGGCGGTAATGCTGCCGCCGTGCTTTTCGGCAATTGCCTTTGCAATGGCAAGACCCAGCCCGAAGCCGCCTGTGGAGCTGCTTCGTGAAGCGTCGGTGCGGTAATAGCGGTCGAAAATCCTTTCAAGCTCCTCGGGGGGGATTGGTGTACCCTTATTTGACACCGATAGCCTTACCTTGTTTTTGCGGCTCTTTTTCAATGATACGCTTATATCCGAATGCTCCGAGGAATGGTTAACGGCGTTGTCGATAAGGATATTTATCATACGCACAAGCCCTTCCCTGTCACCCTTTACCGTAATGCCGCTTTCGATATCGGAGCTTATGACCTTGCCCCGTTCAAAAGCAAGGGCTTCCATGGCAAGGCACACTCCTTCCGCCGCTTCGGACAGGTCAAGCTCTGCCATTACGGTGGGATTGTCCGTCCGCTCCTCCCTTGAGAGATAGAGCATCTCATTTATGAGACGGGACATTTTTTCCGCTTCGCAGCGGATATATCCGAACCATTTTCCCTGCTCTGCAACGGTATCGTCGGGGTTTGAGGTTATCACATCAAGATTTGCATTTATGACCGTCAGGGGAGTTTTCAGCTCGTGAGAGGCATTGGAGAAAAACACCCTCTGCCTGTTCCATGCGTCCTCAATGGGTATCACCGCCCACTTTGACAGCAGCAGGGACAGCAGGAATATGACCCCGAGAGCCAGCACGAATATTCCCAGCAGGATAAACATAAGCCGCCTGAGGGTGGATATCTCATCGGTGCGGTCCAGAAGTACGATTATCTTGCCGCCCTCCGTTTCACGCAGCTTGTAGCGGTAGGAAACGCCCCCTGCGGAGATGTTTCCCTCGCTTTCCGAAGTGCGGCTTATTATCTCCTCTGCCGCAGCTGTAACAGCGGAGTTCTGTCTGACTGATTCGTCATTATCCGAAAAGAAACGCTCTCTGCTGTAAAAAATGCTCTGTATTTCATTTTCGGCGTTCAGCTTCACCGTTATCCAGCCCGAAGACATCTGCATTCTGTCCTTTTTGTCGGGACGCTCTGCAATGTCTTTCGGAGAATTATCCGTATCATCTCTCGGCGGCGGAGGATTTTCCCATCTGCCGCTGTAGTCGATATTCATAGCAAAGTCTATCACTCTCCGGGCATTCTGCTCCTCGGAGCGGTACATGGAAATGAATATGGCGGCAAGCACCCCCAGCATTACAAGGGCAAGAAGCCCTGTGAGAACAAAGGTAAATCTTGCTCTGAGCTTCTTTATCATCTGCCGCTTTCCTCCTCAAGAGTGTAGCCCACGCCGCGGACGGTCTTTATAGTTGACTTTGACTTTATAAAGCCCAGCTTCTTGCGGAGAAAGGAGATGTAGACCTCCACATTATTATATTCAGCGTCCGAATCGTAGCCCCATATCTTTGTTATAAGGGTTTCCTTGCTCAGCACCCTGCCGCTGTTTTTCATCAGCAGCTCTATTATGGAAAATTCCTTGAGACCAAGCTTTAAGGAGTTCTGACCGCAGGAAAGCTCATATGCGGCTGTATCAAGCGAAATATCGCCGCAGGTTATCACATCGGAGCTTATGATGGCGGCGCTGCTTCTCCTGCCCAGTGCCCTTACCCTTGCAAGAAGCTCGTCGGTGGCAAAGGGCTTTGTGAGATAGTCGTCTGCACCGCTGTCAAGCCCCTTTACCTTGTCGGATATCTCGTCCTTGGCGGTGAACATAAGCACGGGGGTGCTTATTCCCTCGGCTCTTATGCGTCTCAGCACCTCGATACCGTCCATTACGGGCATCATTATATCGAGTATGATAACATCATATATCCCTGTCAGAGCATTATCCAGGGCATCTGCTCCGTTCCCGAAGGCGTCGGCGGTTATTTTGTTTTTTGCAAATATCTGTACAAGGGCGTCGGCTAATTTTTCCTCGTCCTCGGCTATCATTACACGCATTTTCTCAGCCCCTTTCAGACCTTTGAAATAATGATATCATACGGGGCTTAAATCAATCTTAAAATTACTGCTTGTTTTTCTGAGGCTTTTTGGGAGTGCCCGATATCACTCTTGTGGCTTTTCCGGGGGTATATTTCTTTGTGGTGCTGTCATAGCGAAGGGCGGCTATCTTGAACTTGTATGTACTGCCGTTTGCAAGACCCTTGATAGTGTATTTGGTGCTTTTTGTGGTTTTGTAGGTCTTGTATTTCTTCGTTTTTGCGTCGTACATATATATCCTGTATGCATATGCCTCGTCAACGCTGCTCCAGGAAAGGGTAAGCTTTCCGTCTCCGGATTTTACATTTATGCTCAGAGGTGCGGGGAGAGTATATTCCGAGCCCTTCTTGGGGGGCTTTTCCGAGCTGCTCTGTCCGGCGGTATTTGTCACAACATCGGAAACGTATTTATACTCGGTGACGGTCATTGCGGAGAAGGATTTATTGTATATCTTTACCTTATAGGTCTCGCCGTCCTTCAGATTCTTTACCTCAACATTGCAGGCGGCAACGTTCTGGCTGAAAACGGATTTGCCCGATTGGTCGGTCACGTCTACGGCGAAAATATCCTTGTCCCCCGTAAAGTCATTCGGATTTTTCCAGCCGATAAGAAGCTTGCCGTCCTTTACTAGAAATGCTACATTCTGTGCCGCACCGTAATCGGGATACTCGCTCATATCCGATTTAACGGTGAATTTGCTTGATATAGGAGCATAGTAGGTCTTAGCGGCGTTATCCGACTCACCTCGCTTTAATGCAATAACGCAGGCATAGAAATCTTTTTTGGAATTATGCTCAACGTCAAACACCGTTTCGGGAACAAGAACAGCGGTGTACTTGTTTGAAACATAGTAGGTTTTTACGACAGTGTTGTCGGTATTGCATATCTTAACGGCGTAATTGACGGCGCCGGGTACCTCTGTCCAGGTGAATTTCACACAGCCATTGAAAAATTCGGGTATCGCATTCTGAACGCCCGAAGAGCTAATGACAGGAGTGGTGGTTGAAGTGGCAGAGCTGTTTGAGGGGGGTGTGGTCGTGGTGGTATTGCTTCCGTCAACAACGGTAAAATCCACTGCCCCTGCGGAAGCTGCTCCGATAACGGAAAATGACATTGCCGCTGCCATAAGAGCCGCTGTAACTTTCATTGTGTATTTCATAATTCATCAGCCTTTCTTTTTGTTTGGAAATATATATTTTCATTGTACCATATATCACACTCTTTTTCAAGCCAAAAAACGATATTTCTTAAAATAGTCTTAAATCGGGGAGAAAAATTTTTTTGTCTCCGTCATAAGGACAATAAATGCTGCATATAATAAAATATATCGGACGGAAAACGGCTTCAATTCGTTATCTGCTCTGCTCCCAAAACTTTTTTTGAAAAAAATTTCAAAAAACCCTTGACAAACGCATTCCATTAGTGTATAATATAAAAGTCGGTTGACGAGAGTCAAGGACAAGGACAAATGTGGGAGCATAGCTCAGCTGGGAGAGCATCTGCCTTACAAGCAGAGGGTCATAGGTTCGAGCCCTATTGTTCCCACCAAATGGCCTGGTAGTTCAGCTGGTTAGAACGCCGCCCTGTCACGGCGGAGGTCGTGGGTTCGAGTCCCATCCAGGTCGCCATTTGCGGATTTAGCTCATCTGGTAGAGCGCCACCTTGCCAAGGTGGAGGTAGCGAGTTCGAGCCTCGTAATCCGCTCCATTTTTTCTCTGCTCTTTATTGTTATTTTTGCAGCAGCAAAAATATGCGCTTCTCTTACTTGCAGAGAAAAATATCAAAGGCGCTATAGCCAAGTGGTAAGGCAAGGGACTGCAACTCCCTGACCCCCGGTCCGAATCCGGGTGGCGCCTCCAGAATAAAAGCTCCGATTTTCTCGGGGCTTTATTTTTTGCTTTCTTGACTTTTTTAACGGAGCCGCTGCATATCGCAGCGGCTCCGTTTTTATCTTATATTATCATTCAAGATCAAAATATGCCTGTATATAGTATTCTATCAGCAGATCAAGGTTCTGTGCGTCGTGGCTTTTCGGACCGCTTAAAAGCTTTCTTGCGTCGTCGGGGTGTGAGCTGCCCTTGTATTCGCTGTCCTTCAGATACATTCCGAACATCGCCGCCGCAGCTGCAAGCTTCATTCTGCTGCTTGGAGCTTTGTGTACAAAGCTGTCGTCAACAACCGCCGAGGCAAGCTTTGATTTGCTGCCGTCAGGCTCCTTGTAGCGTATCTTTACGGTACACCAGTCCTTTGAGCCTGTGGACTTCTGATATTTAAGACTGCTCTTTGCGCCTGCGTCCGCAGGGATTATCTCGTAAAGCACCGTCACGCTCTGACCTGCGCCCACTTCTCCGCCGTCCTTTTTATCATTGTCAAAATCCTCGTTGCCCAGCCGCCTGTTGTCATAACCGATGAGACGATAGGATTTTACCTTTTCGGGATTGAACTCAGCCTGAATTTTAACGTCCTTTGCGGCGGTTATGATATTTTCGGTGCGCTCCTCAATGAGCACCTTTGCAGCTTCGTCGGAGCAGTCAATGTAGTGATAGCTGCCGTTGCCGTTGTCTGCGAGGGTTTCCATCTTGTTGTCCTTGATGTTGCCCTTGCCGTAGCCGAGAACTGTGAAGAATATGCCGCTTTCACGCTTTTTCTCGATAAGCTTTTTAAGCTCGCTCTCGTCGGAAATGCCCACGTTAAGGTCGCCATCGGTGCAGAGGATAATGCGGTTGTTGCCGCCCTCGATAAAGTATTTCTCGGCTATCTCATAAGCCGCATTTATGCCCCTTTCGCCGTTGGTGCAGCCGCTTGCTTCCATACAGTCTGCCAGGTCGGTCACAGCGTTTATGCAATTGCCCTTTGCGCCTGCAAGAACTGCCCTTTCCTCACCCGAATAGGTGACAATGGAAATGGTATCATTTTCGCTCATATTTTTTGTGAGCATCTCAATGGACTCCTTTACCAGCGGCAGCTTATCCTTGTTGGCCATAGAGCCGCTTACGTCCACAAGAAATACAAGATTTGAATCGGGGATAGTTTCGGGAGCGAATGCCTCGATACCCAGCTGTAAAAGCTTTGCGTCCTCATTCCAGGGGCAGTCGGCTATCTCGGAATAAACGGAAAATGTGTCAAGCCTTCGGGTGTATTTCGTGTCCGTATCGTAATCATAATCGAAATAGTTTATCATCTCTTCAATACGCACAGCGTCCTCGGGAATGGGGCTGCCGTCGTTTATGAGCCTGCGGATATTTGCATAGGAGGCGGTGTCCACATCAGCTGCAAAGGTGGAAACGGGGTCTGTTGAGGCGTTTTTGAAGCTGCTTTCCTCGGAGTGGGAATATTCCTCGGTGTTGTACTCGGAGGACGGATAATAGCCGCCCTTTACCGATGTGCTTGCGGCAGGAGCCTCTGCAGGTTTGTATGCAATGTCATATCCGGCTTCCTCATACACTTCCTCCTCGTATTCATAATCAACACCCTCTCCCGCATCATTGGCATAATATGGAGTGGGACGATTTGCACGGTATTTCAGAGTTATCTTGTTTGATGTCCTGCTGATTATCTTTGTGTCATTCTCATCGTAGGAGACCGCTCTGATACAGTAGGAGGTGGTTATGGAATAGGTGGTGAAAAACTCCGTGTCATAGGTGGCGCCTATCTTTTCATAGCTTTTCTTGTTTGAGGGCTTTGCGTAAACGTAGTAGAGAAGGGCATTATCCACAGGCTCCCATTTAAGGGTGCGGCTCTCCACAGAGGAGTAATAATAGTCCTCTCTGCTCTCTGCGGTGAGCTTAGGTTTGGATTTCTTGAATTTAAGTATTGCGCTTTCGTCATTTTTGCTTGAGAAAAGGGTGGGGAGATCGCTTGTGTCGATCTGTGAGCGAGCCTCAGCGGGAAATGCTCCCGCACAGCTTACTGCCATTGCCGCCGCAAGTATTGCCGAAATTTTTCTTTTGGTCATAGTGCATTTTCCTTTCTGTGATGGATTTGAACGTTCTGTATGATAAACAATACAAAACAGGAAAATTTTTCATGGGAGTTTATGTTTTGTAGAAATGCATAATTAAAATAAACTCCATTTGTTGCATATAAACAAAAAGCTCTCCCCAAATCGGAGAGAGCAGAAGGTTATTTTATAAAAATGTTCACTATCATTACAGAGAGACCCAAAATTGCCAGCACCACGCCCGTAACACGGTTAAGCACCTCGGGAGAAGCCTTGTTTGCAAATTTTGCGGCAATTCTTGCCCAGATAAGTGTGAACAAGGCGCAAAGGACAAGCACCGTAATATCGGGCATACCGCCAATGACAATGTGGGAGACAGAGCCTGTAAGGGCGGTGAACGCCATTATGAAAACGCTGGTTCCCACAGCGGTTTTAAGCTCATAGCCAAGTACGCTTGTGAGGATAAGGAGCATCATCATTCCGCCCCCTGCACCGATAAATCCGCATATAAAGCCTATCATACTGCCGCACACAAGAGACTGTATCACACGCTTTTTCTCCGAAACGCTGTTCATAGTTTCCTTTGTGGTCATAACGGGTTTAACGATGAATTTTATTCCAAGAAGAAAAGTCATAAACACCGAAAAGCTGCCCATAGTCGAGTTCGGAACACGGCTTGAAACATAGCTTCCCACCATGGTGAACACAAGAACGGCTACCATCATGATAAGACCGTTTCTTATGTCAAGATTTTTGTTTTTGCCGTAGGTGTATGCCGAAACTGCGCTTGCAAGCACGTCCGAAGCAAGGGCGATGCCAACCGCTTCATAGGCGGGGATATCAAGGAATGTGACCAGCATGGGGGTTATGACAGCCGCCGCGCTCATTCCCGCAAAGCCTGTCCCCAGACCTGCTCCCAGACCTGCAAGGAGACAGACGATTATTGTTGTAAGCATTTAAAGGTTCACCTGATCTTTACCGTGATTTTTTCGCCGCATTTGGGGCATACAGCCGTATGAGTTCCCGAGCGCTTGGGCAGCCTCAGATATGCCTTGCAGCGACTGCATTTTTTATAGCAGTGCTCCTTGTCGGTGAGCATTGTCTTTGTCATTCCGAATTTTTTTACTGCCTTTTCCTCAAGCTGCAGATACGCCCGGTTTTCAAGACCTCGCTTATATACATTTTTTGAAAAGCAGCGGAACATTGTCCATATGAACAGTGCCCAGCTCAGCACGCCGAGAATAAGGGAGTGCGCAAAAAGGTTTATGACCGCAAGCACTGTAAATACCGCTACAAACGCTTTGTAAAGCCTGTCGGGTCCGTTCCTGCCGTCCATAAAGGCAATGAATTTGTTTCTGAATTTATCCATAAAAAAGACCTCGGTTCAAAAATAATATCACATTAAAAACAAAAATCCGAAAAAGCCTATCACCATTCTTACAATAAATGTAAGCACCAGCAGCATTGTCACCGCCGAAAGAATGGAGGGGAGTATCCTTTGTCTCCTGAGAGCCTTGTCATACCGCCTGTGATACTCGGCGGCAAGCTCTGCATAATCGGGGTCGGAGGGGTCTGAGCGCCTTGCTTCGTCGGCATAGCGAACAGCGTCCGCATATTCGCCCGAGGCGCTGCTCACCTGAGCGGCATAGTAGTGCCATTTTCCGCCTCTGATAACTATCCTGTTGAGCAGTGAAGCGGCGGCTGAAAGGTCGCCTTCCGCAATATAGCGGCTTACCTTGTCGTATATCTCGCCCTCGTTCATCTGTGAAGCCGCAGTTCCGAAGCCGAATGCGCCGAAGAACGAATTTAAAAAATCGTCCATATCGCCGTACTGATAGGTATATGTGCTGCCGCCCGAGCTGTAGCCGCCCGAGGAATATGACTGACCGCCCTTGTATGGGTCAGCCTGTCCCGATTTTATCATCTCGTAGGCGGCGTTTATCTCGCTCATTTTTCTGGCGGCTTCGGGGTCATTGGGGTGAAGGTCGGGGTGATACTGCTTCACAAGGGCGCGGTATTTCTTCTTTATCTCGTCCTCGTCCGCATTGTAGGGGATACCCAGCACCTGATATGGGTCAACGCTCATAATCCTTATTCCATCCTTAAAAAAGTTTACAGGTAAATTTTTCTCTTGCTTAATTGTAGCATATTAGGCTTTGCCCGTCAATGGATTTAACCTAATTTTCATTTAACTGTCACCCGAGGCTCAGTTTTTAATCCGATTATAATATTATCTCCAAAAATAAGCTTTTGTATTCGGCAGAAACAGGGCTTGTTAATATATATGATAAAAATGCACAATATCGGTTTAACAAAGCTATGGTATAATTATATTTATATGACTAAAAATATCGGAGGTTATCACTTTGAACAGCAAAGCGGCAGATGTTTTTGAAAATGCACCCGTTCCCAAGGCGGTGCTTGTGAATGTTATCCCGTCCATAATCAGTATGCTTATGGTGCTTGTCTATAATCTTGCGGACACCTTTTTCA
>JAGAJF010000077.1 GCA_017829005.1 Oscillospiraceae bacterium
CTTTTCAAGAAATTCTTTTTTACTTGTTTTAGCTTGCGCCAGTTCGTCGCTTATCAGCGAAAATGTCAGTTGTTTATTCATATTTTTATTTTACCATTTTTCTTCTAGTTTTTCAATACTTTATGCGGTGTTGCCTTAAATTATGAGCGGGGAACGGTAGCTCCTTCGATCATTCCGTCAAACGCAGGCTTTTTTGAAAGGTCTGCATTGAACAGAAGCGGAAATTCTCCTGCTCTCCAGGAAAGTGCATCGGTAACGCCCCACAAAGTAACGCTTGTAATGGGAACGTCCTCTTTTCTGAGCTCAACAAGTCTCTGCATAAAATCTCTGTAATAATCTCCCTGTACCTTTTCCCAGTCGCCGTTTTTCTGAGTTCCTACATCAAGCTCGGTGATGTGTATCTCAACGCCAAGCTCCTCGTGGTATTTTTTCAGTGCGATCATATACATAGTGGGATTTATGCCTGTATTGATGTGGGTCTGCATACCCATTCCGTCAATATTTCCCGCTTCTGCAACAGGTTTCAGAAATTCAAGAATATCCTTCTGCTTACCTGTCATATAGCTGTTGTAGTCGTTGTAGAAAAGCTTTGCGTCCTCGGGAGCATACTTTCGTGCAAATTCAAATGCCTTGCTGATATAATCATCACCGATAGTCTCGTACCAAAGGCTTTTTCTCATACCGCCATTGTCTGCCGCAGCTTCGTTCACAACGTCCCATGCGCTGATAAGACCGGGATAATTCTCAGTCGTCCATTCCATAACACTCTTGATGTAATTTTCCATTCGCTTGAGCATAAGCTCACGGTCTGCAAGCTCTCCGCCCACCTTGTAATCCTTATAGAATATCCAGTTGGGAGTCTGGGAATGCCAAACAAGGGTGTGTCCTCTGACGGTCATGCCGTTGTCCCTTGCAAAATCAAGCTCTGCTTTGAAACGGTCAAAACGAAGAGCAGGACATTCCATATATTTCTCGGGGTCAGAAATGGTTTTCTGATGGTCGAAAATTGCTTCGGGCTTCATATTATTTTCCATTGTAACGCTGTTGAACTGCGCCTTGAGAAGCTCTGTGTATTCGGGCTTTTCAAGAAGTGCTGGAGAAATAGCCGCACCGATACGGAAATACTCCGAATAGGTGTCCTTTAAGGACGGATATTCCGATGTGTCGGCAAATCCGAGCTCAGCAGGCTTTGCAAGATAAGTATACTCACCCTTGATCTTTACTGAAAAATCGTCAACATAAATATCCTCAAGATTATCGCTTTCGATATATACGAGAATATTTTCTGCGCTGGGGGGAATGGTAAAGCTCCCGCTTCCCGAGGAATATGTACTGTTATTGGTATCAACAGTGAAAACCCCATTGTAGCAGGTGTTTCCCATAACGGTATACTGAACCGAGGCTCTGACCGAAGGATTTGAGCTTCTGAAGGAACCCGAAACTTCGATATCATTTCCCCTGAAAAGCTCTGCGGGATATTGGGCACCGTTCCATGCTTCCTGACGACCGCTGATAAACATTGCCCTGCCATCGGAAGCAGCCGCATCGTCAATGAGCCGGACAGCGGCACTGCCTCTGTTTGTTGCCGCAGTTTCATTTCCCGAGAAATCCTCTTTTATTTCGGGAATATCACTTTTGCTGACAGCTTCCGTCATTGCAGAAGAAGTATCGGCAGCACTGTCGGAAGTGTCTGCATTTCCTGTGGTAACGCAGGCGGAAAGCATTAGCATACTCAGCAAAGCGGCAGTTATTTTACTTATGGTCATATCATCATCTCCGAAAAAATATTGAGACATTTTCATATTCTTCGATAAAATTATAGCATAATAAATCAAGCACCGCAATCCGTTTTTTGCTTTTTTCATAATCAAAAATTGTGCTGTATCAGTTGATGTTATCATCAAACCGCAAGAAATGAACACTCAAGCAGAATAATCCGCACATTTTTTCTTGAATATTGAAGCTGAGTATGATAAAATATTTTGCAATGAGATCATTTTTGAGCGGAGATGATATTTATGATAAGAATAGCAGATACAGAAAACGGCAAGGTCAGGGGACTTCCCGCTGCCGACCCCAGGGTAACATCCTTCAAGGGTATTCCCTTTGCTGCGCCGCCTATCGGAGAAAACCGCTGGCGTGCGCCTCAGCCCTGCAAAAATTGGGAAGGTGTTCTTGACGCATATGCCTTTGCGCCCATTTCTATGCAGGACGTTCCGGGGATTGGCACGGACATTTACTGCCGTGAATGGCACGTTGACCCCGAGATACCTATGAGCGAGGACTGCCTATATCTTAATGTCTGGACAAATGCCAAAAGCACAGATGACAAGCTGCCTGTTCTTGTGTGGTTTTTCGGCGGCGGCTATCAGTGGGGATATACCTCCGAAATGGAGTTTGACGGTGAACGTCTCGCAAGGCAGGGAGTTGTGGTGGTGACGGTAAACTATCGTCTCGGCGCATTCGGATTTCTTGCTCACCCTGAGCTTTCAGCTGCTCAGTCCGACGCTCCATGCAATTTCGGCAGTCTTGACCAGCAGGCAGGGCTTCGCTGGGTCAAAAGAAATATCGCTCATTTCGGAGGCGACCCGGATAATATCACCATTGCGGGTCAATCCGCAGGCGGCGGAAGTGTTCTTGCTCAGATGGCGTGCAAAAAAAATGAGGGCGATTTCAATAAAGCGGTAATTTTCAGCGGAATGTTCCGAAGCCCCTATGAACCGAATCCTATCTTCATTCCACGCTCTCTTGAGCAGGCAGGAAAGATTGGCGAGGAATTTTTCAGCTTTATGGGAGTTTCCTCAATTGAGGAAGCAAGAAGGCTTGATGCTGCATTTATTCGAGATAAATATTCCGAGTTCAGAGGTGTAAAGAATGTAATGTTCTGCATTGTGGAGGACGGGAAATTCTGCACGGGAGACGCTATGAAGGCATTCTATTCGGGAGAACGCATCAGAGTTCCCGTTATGGCAGGAAATACGGGAGATGAATTTGTAGAGGGGATAAGTGCCGAAAATATTGACGAGCTTAGAAATAAAGCAAAAAAATATTTCGGCAATAATGCGGATAAATTCCTTTCCTTTGACGAAGCGATGAAAAAAACAGCCTGCGGATATGCAGCTGTCAGTCATCCCGAGATAGGTGTAAAAACTGCGTTTATCAGTGAAAGCAGGCTTGAATGTCCTCGTGACTGTTATTATTACCGATTTATACCTGATATTCCCGGCGATGACCACCCGGGAACATTCCATTCGGTTGATCTCTGGTTCTTTTTTGAGACTCTTGCAAAATGCACCCGACCTTATTCGGGCAGGCATTATGACCTTGCAAGGCAGATGAGCAGCTACTTTACAAATTTCATCAAAACAGGAGACCCCAACGGCAAAGACAGCAACGGCGAACCGCTTCCCCTTTGGGATAAATATACCGACAAAAACAGAGCCGAAATGCTCTTTACATCTGACGGCGCAAAGCCCGCCGAAACCGAAAGCGAATTTACATCATTCCTGATAAAAGAAACTATCGGAAGAGAAAACGGAGGTATCACAAAATGAGTAAAAAACCTGCTTATAATCCTTATCTGCCAAGCTGGGAGTATATTCCCGACGGCGAGCCTTATGTTTTCGGAGACAGAGTTTATGTCTACGGCTCTCACGATTTTTATAACGGCTATGTTTTCTGTATGGGTGATTATATGTGCTGGTCGGCTCCTGTGGATAATTTAGGAGACTGGCGGTGCGAGGGTGTTATTTACGGACGCTGCGACGATCCTATGAACAAGGAAGGTAAGATGTGTCTTTATGCCCCCGACGTGACTGTTGGTCCCGACGGACGGTACTATCTGTATTATGTTCTTGACAAGGTTCCCGTTATGTCTGTTGCAGTATGCAACACACCTGCGGGCAAGTTTGAGTTTTACGGATATGTACATTATCCCGACGGAACAAGGCTTGGCGAACGTGAGGGAGACGAGCCCCAATTCGACCCGGGAGTTATCACCGAAGGGGAAAACACATATCTTTACAGCGGTTTCTGCGGAAAGGGTGACAAGAGCAGAACAGGCTCAAGAGCCGTTATCCTTGACAAGGATATGCTGACCGTTAAGACAGACCCTGTCACCGTTATCCCGGGCTGCGAATACAGCGGCGGAACGGGCTTTGAGGGACACGCCTTTTTTGAGGCTTCGTCTATCCGCAAGGTGGATAACAAATATTATCTCATATATTCCTCCGAAGTTATGCACGAGCTTTGCTATGCTGTCAGCGACAGCCCTCTTGAGGGCTTTGAATACGGCGGTGTGCTGATAAGCAACACAGATCTGCACATTGACAGTTACAAGCCTGCTGAGCTTCCGATGGCAGCGGGTGCCAACAATCACGGCAGCATTATAGAGATAAACGATAATTGGTACATTTTCTATCACCGCCACACAAACGGTACATGGTACAGCAGACAGGGCTGTGCGGAAAAGCTGGAGCTTAATGCTGACGGCTCATTCAAGCAGGCGGAAATGACCTCCTGCGGACTTAACGGCGGTCCTCTTGAGGGCAAGGGCGAATATCCCGCATACCTTGCCTGCAACCTGTTCACCGAAAAGCATACGTTATACATCGGCGAGGAGGGCGCTCCGAAAATCATGCAGGACGGCAGGGACGGTGACGAGGAAACAGGCTATATAGGCAATATCACCAATGGTACAACAGCAGGCTTCAAGTATTTTGACTGTAAAGATGTGAGCAGGATATCCGTTACCACAAGGGGCTATGCTCAGGGAAAATATGAAGTAAGGACCAAATGGGACGGCGATGTTCTTGGAGAAATAGAAACTGAATTCAGCAACGTTTGGGAAACAAAGAGTGCAGATATAAGTCTCCCCGATGGCGTAAATGCAATTTATCTCACTTTCAGAGGCAGCGGTAATTCTATGCTGAAATCCTTTACTCTTGAGTAATGTATCTGTAAATTTTCGTTCAGATGATATTACATAAAACAGATATTTGCAGAGCGGCCTGAACCGACGGATGTCGGAAGTGGAGTGAATGCACCCTACTTGCGGAATATCTCATCATCGGCAGCATATTGCAGATACATATTCGGCAAGTAAACGCTATTAGCAGTGAAATAATCCTGCCAAAGAATTTTTTCTTGCCGTTTTTTAAAGTAATTCCTTTGAAAATTAAAAAGCCATACCTCTTGTATATCGTGGGGTATGGCTTTGTTTTTTTAGTTATGACAATTCTTGCAAATTATTATAAAAAGAATTTTCGGTTAATATCTGAAGTCAAATCCCGTATATTCAGCATTATAGCAGATGCGAAAATACGTGAGCGAAACATCGAACATTGAAATCCGCTTTTCTGAATAGTCCTCGGAGATCCTGTCAAGAATAATCAGGAAAGGATGGCAGAAGATGACATTGACAATAGTGAAAAGATATAATAGCAAGGGCGAAGAGATCGACGAAAGCTACCAGCCTGTTATTCCTGAGCTGATAGAGCTTCTAAACCGGGTTTATCATAAGATAAACAATGCCGACGGTGAAGATCCTGCGGATAATATTTCGACATAGAATTTGTATAGATTATATATTGAAATATTAAACAAGTATGATATAATAGAGATGGCTTTTACGGTTATCTCTTTTTTTATATACGGGAGGTTCAGGAATGGATAATACGAAAAAGGCTGCTTTATATATCCGAGTATCCACCGACGCTCAGTATGAGGAAGGATATTCTGTTGAAGCTCAGAAGCAGAAGCTGGAGCAATACTGCAAGCTTAAGGATATCACCGACTATGAATTCTACATAGACGGCGGCTGGTCGGGAAGCAATATTGACCGTCCCGAGATCAAGCGTATGATAGATGAGATAGTCGGAGGCAAGGTGGGAGCGGTCATAGTCTATAAGCTTGACAGACTTTCACGTTCTCAGAAGGACACCATTTTTCTTCTTGAAGAAGTGTTCAATCCTCACGACTGCAGTTTCATCAGTCTGAATGAGAATTTTGACACCACCACTCCCTACGGAAAGGCTATGATCGGAATACTTTCGGTTTTCGCACAGCTTGAACGTGAGAATATCCGGGAGCGTACCCGAATGGGAATGCACGAAAGAGTGAGATCAGGCTGCTGGATGGGGGGAGGCAAGGTACCCTTTGGCTATAATTATGACGCAAACAAGGACATACTCGTTCCCAACGAGCACGCCGAGGACGTCAGGCAGATATTTGACCTTTATCTGCAAGGCTATTCCACCACTCAGCTTGCAAAGATGTTTGAGGTTTCCTGCGACAGGCAGATAACAAACATACTTGACAGAGTGACATATCTGGGAAAAATAAGCTTCAACGGCGAAATAATCGACGGACTGCACGAGCCGATCATTGACGAGCATACGTGGAATTTAGTCCGTGAGGAGCGCAGGAAAAGGTCAACTAAGGGTATCGTTACATCATCTTATCTTCTCACAGGTCTTATCTACTGTGGAAAATGCGGTGCGAGAATGAGATATCAGAAGTGGGGGAAGAACGGGCTTAAAATTTACTGCTGTTCCCAGCAGCACAGCCGCCCCGAATTTGTTATAGACCCCGACTGTGATAACCTGAAGCTTGATGCCTGCGATGTGGAAGATGTGGTGATAAAGGACCTTTTCAACTACACAAGGCAGAACAAGCGCATTGATACTGAGCTGGGCGTCAGGGCTTCGGCTTTGCAGACGCTTAAACAGAAATACGATGTGGTATCGGGACGAATAAAGCGTTTGTATAATCTTTATGCCACAGGCGGAGATGATATCCTGCTTGAGACAATAAATGAGAACAAGAATGAACTTGCCGAGATATCCCGACAGATAGAAAATGAAAAGAAGCTGAGTGCTGTTGTCAATGACCTCAACGAGAAAAACAAGACCATTGCCACCATTGAGGACAGCTGGGACAATATGAGCATAAAGGACAAGCAGAAGGCGATCAGAATTTGCATTGACAGGATAGAAATTACCGACACTAAGATTTCCATAAAATACGCATTTTAGTTTTTCAACCTCTGTATGTCATTCCAATGATATCAAGTGAGCTGAAACGTTATCTCCGAGACAACACTCCCATACGCATATCCCGAAGCCTGCGTGATCTTGCATATCGAGCAATGCAGGCAAAGGAAGAGCTTACCGCAAGGCTCAGCCGAGAACCCGATATAACCGAGATAGCAAAGGAGCTTGATGTTCCAAAAGCTGATGTGGTAACAGCACTCGAGAGCATTTCCGACCCCGTATCCCTCTATGAGCCTGTTTATTCCGATGCCGGGGACACACTTTATGTTCTCGACCAGATAGGTGACGGAAACGACTCGGACGGCTGGATAGACGAGCTTTCTTTCCGGGAAGCGCTTGTTTCACTGAACGAGCGAGAGAAAAAAATCCTGTATCTCCGATTTCTGAGGGGTCACACACAAATGGAGGTAGCCCGTGAAATAGGCATTTCACAGGCTCAGGTCTCAAGGCTTGAGAAAAATACTCTGGACAAGATAAAGGGAAATTGAGCATAAAAGGCTCTGCCGTGACAAGGGGCAGAGCCTAAAAATTTTATTCGTAAAACTTGCCTTTGAAGAAATTTTCATTTCCAAGCTTTTTTGCTTTTAGCCTGAACATCACACAGCCGTCGGGACATACGATATCCTTGCAGTCGGAAGAACTGCCGCCGATGTTTTCCAGGTCTCCCCCGCTTCTTACCGCTTCCATTACGGGGTAAAGCATCATCATTGTTTTTGAGCATATGCCCTGCCCCTGTGCATTTACGGGACAGCCGTAGGTGCAGGTGTATTTGTCCCCTACCTCCTCGCCGTTGCGGCAGTAATGCTCGGGCTTGTCTCCTCTCAGATATCCCGTGACTTCTATCTCAAATTCGTATTCCTCGTCAAACCATTTTTTCATTTTAATGACCGTCCTTTCGTTTCAGATATAGCGTCATTATTATTGTAGCATATCAAAGAGCCGCCGTACAGACCAAAATGATCTGTACGGCGGAAAATTTATCATCCAAAATTACTTAACAATAAGAGATTTACCCGTCATCTCGGCAGGCTGGGGAAGACCCATTATCTCAAGGAGTGTGGGAGCGATATCTGCAAGGCAGCCGCCCTCTCTGAGCTTTACGCCGTCCTCATAGTTAACGAGGATAAAGGGAACGGGATTTGTGGTATGAGCGGTGTGGGGATTACCTGTCTCATAGTCAACCATCTTCTCGGCATTGCCGTGGTCGGCGCAGATGAACATTACGCCGCCTGTTTCCTTAACAGCGTCAACAGCCTTGCCCACAAGCTCGTCAATTTTCTCAACAGCGGCAACAGCTGCGGAAATAACGCCTGTGTGACCTACCATATCGGGGTTTGCAAAGTTGATGATGATAACATCGTACTTGTCGGACTTGATAGCCTCAACCAGGTCAACGCCAACCTCGGGTGCGCTCATTTCGGGCTGGAGATCGTAGGTAGCGACCTTGGGGGAATTTACGAGAATACGAGCCTCGTCAACGTTGGGAGTTTCAATACCGCCGTTGAAGAAGAAGGTTACGTGAGCATACTTCTCGGTCTCTGCAAGACGAAGCTGCTTCTTGCCATTCTTAGCAAGATACTCGCCGAAGGTATTTGTGATCTCCTCCTTCTTAAATGCAACAAGCTTGTTGGGAATGGACTCGTCATAATCCTTGAAGCATACATATGTGAGAGGGAGAAAGCCGCCCTTTCTTTCAAAGCCTGTGAACTTGTCATCGCAGAATGCACGGGTGATCTCTCTTGCTCTGTCGGGACGGAAGTTGAAGAAGATAACGGAATCCCCGGGCTTTACAAGGGAAAGGGGCTTGCCGTTCTCGGTGATAACGGTGGGAAGAACAAATTCGTCTGTAACGCCGTTTGCATAGGAGTCCTCCATTGCCTTCACAGCGTTTTCCGCTGTAACGCCTTCGCCCGATACGAGAGAATCATAAGCCTTCTGAACTCTGTCCCAGTTGTTGTCTCTGTCCATTGCATAGTAGCGTCCGCTGAGAGACGCGATCTTTCCTACACCGATCTCAGCCATTTTCTCCTCAAGAGCGGCAACAAAATCCTTACCCGATGCGGGAGGAGTGTCTCTGCCGTCAAGAAATGCGTGAACGAAAACATTGGAAATGCCCTCACGCTTTGCCATTTCAAGGAGACCGTAAAGGTGAGTGTTGTGACTGTGAACGCCGCCGTCGGAGAGAAGTCCCCAGAGATGGAGATCGGAATTATTCTTCTTGCAGTTAGCCATAGCCTCAAGGAGAGTTTCATTCTTAAAGAATGTGCCGTCCTCAATGTCCTTGGTAATTCTTGTAAGGTCCTGATAAATAATTCTGCCTGCGCCGATGTTCATATGACCGACCTCGGAGTTGCCCATCTGACCGTCGGGGAGACCTACAGCAAGACCCGAAGCATTTCCCTTTACAAAGGGGCACTCCTTCATCAGCCTGTCCATAACGGGGGTGTTTGCCATTGCAATGGCATTGCCGTCAGTCCTTTCATTAAGACCGTAGCCGTCGAGAACCATTAAAACAACAGGTTTTCTGCTCATATTTTTTAACTATCCTTTCATTGATCATTTCGGGGTATCACGAAAAGCTGCGGCAGAACTTACTTCTGTCGCAGCAAGCAAACATTATCAGCCGTTTACAGCAGCCTGAACGATGGTGTTGAAGTCCTCAGCCTTGAGGGAAGCGCCGCCGATAAGTCCGCCGTCAACGTTGGGCTTAGCAAGAAGCTCAGCGCAGTTCTTAGCATTCATAGAGCCGCCGTACTGGATTGTAACAGCGTCAGCTGTAGCAGCGTCATAAAGCTTAGCGAGAACGCCTCTGATGAAGCCGCAAACCTCTTCTGCCTGATCTGCAGTAGCGGTCTTGCCTGTGCCGATAGCCCATACAGGCTCGTAAGCGATAACGGTCTTCTTAACGTCCTCAGCGGAAACATCGTAAAGATCGAGCTTTATCTGACGAGCGATAACCTCCTCGGTAATGCCGCACTCTCTCTCCCAGAGAAGCTCGCCTACGCATACGATAGGCTTGAGACCTGCAGCAAGAGCAGCCTTTGTTCTCTTGTTAACGGTCTCGTCTGTCTCGCCGAAGTACTGACGTCTCTCGGAGTGACCGATAACAACGTACTCAACGCCAAGCTCTGTGAGCATATCAGCGGAAATTTCACCTGTGAATGCGCCGCTCTTTTCAAAATGAACATTCTCTGCGCCAACCTTTACGTTGGAGCCTGCTGTGGTGTTAACAGCGGTCTCAAGGTTTGTGAAGGGTACGCAGGCAATGACCTCTACCTTGCCCTCTGCGTTTGCAACGAGGGGCTTGATAGCTTCGAGAAGCTCCTTAGCCTCGGGACGGGTCTTGTTCATCTTCCAGTTTCCTGCGATGATAGCTTTTCTGAGATTTTTGTTCATAGTGATTTACTCCTTATATTTTTATATTAGTATATTAAACAATACCAAACCTTTATTATTGTACCACGATTTGCTGATTTTGTCAATATCGGCGGAAAATATTTTCAGACTATACGCATGAAAATTTATCCTCCCCAACAGCGGAGAAAATGTAACCTTTTTGTAATCAACTACAGAGAAAGCACATAATCAAGGTATTTAACAGGGCTAAAAGAAACAACCA
>JAGAJF010000078.1 GCA_017829005.1 Oscillospiraceae bacterium
GTCATTAAAGCTTGCTTCGGGTGACGAGCCTCTTATCGGCATTATCACAAGATTTGTTTCCCACAAGGGCATTGACCTTATCAAGTATGTTTTCGAGGAAATGCTGCGCCCAGCACCGCAAACTTGCAGCCAAGGCTCAGCATTTCCTCGAAAACATACTTGATAAGGTCAATGCCCTTGTGGGAAACAAATCTTGTGATAATGCCGATAAGAGGCTCGTCACCCGAAGCAAGCTTTAATGACTTCATAAGCTCAGACTTGCACTTTGCCTTGCCCGAGATATCCTCGGCAGTGAAATGTGCGGGGAGAAGGGGGTCATGCTCGGGGTCATAGAGATTGGTGTCAATGCCGTTGAGGAACCCGCAGAGCTTGTACTGCTTGTTGGTAAGCGCCCTGTCCAGACCGTGGGAATACCAGGGGTCAAGTATCTCCCATGCATAGCTGGGAGAAACAGTGGTTATCTTGTCGGCGGTCTCGAAGGCAGCCTTCATAAGGTTCACCGCACCGTCATACTCAAGGAGCTTTGCGTGATACATAGGTATGCCCATGATATCGTTGATAACGTCCATACCGTACCGTCCCTGATACTGAATGTTGTGAATGGTGAAAACGGTCTTGATGTCCTCATAGCCGTACTGGAATTTGTAGTAGGTCTGGTAATAAACGGGAACAAGGGCAGTCTGCCAGTCGTTGCAGTTAATGATCTGAGGCTTCCAGTCGATCTGCTTAATAAGCTCAAGCACCGCACGTGAGAGGAAAACAAACCTCTCGCAGTCGTCATAAAAGCCGTAAAGACCGTCTCTTGCGTAGTAATACTCGTTATCGAGAAGGTAGTAGGTAACGCCGTTTGCCTCGCCCTCAAATACGCCGCAGTACTGCTTTCTCCAGCCCACGTCAACGGTGAAGTTTTTAACGAATTTAAGCTTTTCACGAAGCTCGGGCTTGATGCTTTTGTACATGGGCAGAACCACACGACAATCGTGTCCCGCCTTGCACAGAGCCGCAGGCAGGGAACCCGCAACGTCTGCAAGACCGCCCGAAGCAGCGTAGGGAAGCGCTTCGGAAGCTGTGTAAAGTATTCTCATATATATTCAAATCCTTTCTCTCGGAAGGTATTATTGCCGTAAATCAGATGCTTTCAAAAAATCTTTCTCTCAGAAAAACCGAGCCTGCGGGAACTAAGCCGCAGGCTCGATGTCATACTGTGATATCAAGCCTGTTTTGGCTTAACTGTCAAATCTCTGCACCCTTGCCGATGTAGATAGGATAATTTGCAGAGCCTGTAAGAATTTTCTGGTCGGAAATATTAACGACCTTGTCGGTGATAACGCAGCTTATGCTGCAGTTTTTGCCGATAATGCTGTCCTGCATAATGATGGAGTCCTTGACAACAGCGCCCTTTGCAACCTTTGCGCCTCTGAACAGAATGGAGTTCTCAACAGTACCCTCGATAATGCAGCCGTCAGCGATAAGGGAATTCTTTACCTTTGCACCGATAGCGAATTTAGCGGGAGGATTATCGCGTATCTTGGTGTAAACGGGAGCGTTGTCGGGGAAGAGTCCCTTTCTGTTTTCGGTGTTCAGGAGAGCCATATTTGCGTCATAGTAGCTCTTGATGGAGGTTATCTTGGAGAAATAGCCCTCATGCTTGTAGGTCATAATCTTGTAACGGCAGCACTGAGCCTGGAGAATGCTCTTGGCAAAGCTGTAGATACCCTTTGCGGCACCGTCGGTAATCATACTCATAAGCAGGGGCTTGGAGATGATATAGGTGTTGAGGGAGATATTGCACTCGCCGCTTATCTCGGGATTGATGAGGACGTTATTGATGCGTCCGTCAGCGTCAATGCCGAAAACATTGGTATGAGCCGCAGCGTCAAGGTCAAGATAGGACTTTGCGTAAACAGCGGTGATATCAGCGCCGCTCTTTACGTGAGCGTCATAAAGCTTGTTGTAGTCAAGGCTTGTTACAACGTCGCAGTCGGACATGATAACATAGTCTGCGTCGGAATGACGGATAAAATCGGTAATTCCGTAAAGAGCCTCAAGTCTGCCTCTGTACATACCGCTGGTGAGGTTTGAGAAAGGAGGCAGCAGATGAAGTCCGCCGTTCTTTCTTGACATATCCCACTCTCTGCCCGAGCCTAAGTGGTCAAGGAGAGACTGATAGTTGGACTTGGTGACAACGCCCACCTCGTCAATGCCCGAATTTGCCATATTGGAGAGGGTGAAGTCGATAAGTCTGTATCTGCCGCCGAACATGACCGAGCCCATGGTTCTCTGACGTGTAAGCTCGGGAACTACGTCCTCGTGCATATTGGCGAAAATTACGCCCAGTATCTTTTTATTTAAGCTCATTGTATATTAACCTTCCTTCCGTGAAAGCTCTTACTTTTTCTTGATATCGGGAACCATCTGCTTGGGACCAACGACCTGACCCTCGGAAATGGTTATCTTGTTTCCGATTACTGCAATGCCCCAGTCGTCGCGGTTTTCGACTGTTTCGGGACGTGCGCCCACATGTGCGCCCTTTTCGATGATGCTGTTCTCGCCCACGATAGCATACTCGACCACAGCGCCCTCCTTGATAACGGTGCCGGGCATAATTATGGAGTCGGTAACTGTAGCGCCCTTTTCAATTGTAACGCCCTCGTAGATAACGGAGAAGTCGATATTTCCGTCAATGTTGCAGCCCTCTGCAATCATAGAGTTCTCAACATTTGCATTGTCGCCTATGTACTGAGGAGGGAGAACGGGGTTTCTCGAATACATCTTCCAGTCGGGGTCGTAAAGGTCGATGGGGATATTGGGGTTAAGAAGGTCCATATTAGCTTCCCAGAGGGAGTCGAGAGTTCCGACGTCCTTCCAGTAGCCGTCGAATGTCCATGCAACAAGCTTCTCGCCTGCATTCATCATATTGGGAATGATAGCCTTTCCGAAATCCTTGTCCTCGTCGGGGTTGTTCTCATTGTCGATGAGGTACTGTCTCAGCTTGCTCCATGTGAATATGTAGATACCCATTGAAGCAAGGGTGGAACGGGGATTCTTGGGCTTTTCCTCAAAGTCAACGATATTGCCCTCGTCGTCGGTTATCATAATGCCGAAGCGTGAAGCCTCCTCCATAGGAACATCAAGAACGGCGATAGTTGCGGCAGCGTTCTTCTCCTTGTGGTAGCTGAGCATTACGTTGTAATCCATCTTGTAGATGTGGTCGCCCGAGAGAACTACCACATAATCGGGATTGTAGCGGTCAACGAAAGCGATGTTCTGGTAAATGGCATTTGCAGTACCCTTGTACCACTCTGCGCCCAGAGCGGTCTGATAGGGCGGCAGGCAATGTGCTCCGCCGTACTGCTTGTCGAGATCCCATGGCTGACCGTTGCCGATATAATCGTTAAGCACCAGTGGCTGATACTGGGTGAGAACGCCCACTGTATCAATACCCGAGTTAACGCAGTTTGAGAGGGGGAAGTCGATTATCCTGTATTTTCCTCCGTAGGGAACGGCAGGCTTTGCCATATCCTGAGTGAGGGCATACAGACGGCTGCCCTGTCCGCCTGCCAAAAGCATTGCGACGCATTCTTTTTTCGTGTACATCTTGAAAATCCTTCCTTTCGGTAGTATACGGAATTACTCCGCCGGTTTATCGTTCTTGGGTCTTCTGCCCCGCTTTTTGGGAGCCTCTTCGGGAGACTTTTCAGCAGCTTTTTTGGAGGAAACGGTCTTCTTTGCCGCCGAAGCCTTTGAGGTTGCTTTCTTCGGGGTCTTTGAAGCTGTTTTCTTTGTTTCCTTAACTGCGGCAGTCTCGGTAACGTCTATCTTCTCGCCTGTCTTTTTCCTGCGTGTCTTTGGAGGAACATACTTGAAGAACATTGCGGACAGTCCGGGGATTGTAAGGCTGATGGAATAATCGCAGCCGTGCATTGAATATTCCTTTGCCTTTATCTTGCCGTTGTCCACCTCTCCGCTGCCGCCGTATTTAACGTCGTCGGTGGAGAATATCTGCTCGTATGTGCCCTCGTAGGGAACGCCTATCCTGTAATCGCTCCTTTTGACGGGAACGAAGTTGCAGACAACAATTATCTCGGCAGGCTTTTCGGGGTCGGAATTGTCAATTCGCCTG
This sequence comes from Oscillospiraceae bacterium, assembly GCA_017829005.1. Taxonomy (GTDB): domain Bacteria; phylum Bacillota; class Clostridia; order Oscillospirales; family Ruminococcaceae; genus Huintestinicola. The sequence goes on from JAGAJF010000078.1 coordinate 4,124, forward strand.
AAGGATATAACGCTCTGAGTGTAATCGTCGGCACATATCCATTTGAAGCCGTCCCATGAATCGTCGTCGTGCCAGAAGGCGGGGGTATTCTTATAGAGATTGTTTAAATCTCTGTAGAAATCGTTCATCTTGCGGTGGGTCTCGAAGCCCAGAAGCATCCAGTCAAGCTCCTTCTCGTAATTCCACTCGATGACCTGTGCAAAATCGTTGCCCATAAAGTTGAGCTTTTTGCCGGGGTGAGCTATCATATATGATGCAAAGGCTCTCTGGCTTGCAAATTTGCCCTCCATAGTGCCGCTGCTCATCTTTCCGTAAAGGGAAGCCTTTCCGTGGACCACCTCGTCGTGGGAGATGGGAAGAACAAAATTCTCGCTGAATGCATAGAAGAAGGAGAAGGTGAGCTTGCCGTGGTCTCCCGCTCTGTAAATGGGGTCGGTGCGCATATAGGAAAGGGTGTCGTTCATCCAGCCCATATTCCACTTGAAGTTAAAGCCAAGTCCGCCCACATCAGCAGGCTTTGTGACCATAGGCCAAGCGGTAGACTCCTCGGCTATCATCAGCACATCGGGGTTTCTGGAGAATACTGTTGTATTCAGCTTCTGCAGGAATTCAATAGCCTCAAGGTTTTCGTGACCGCCGTTCTTGTTGGGTCTCCACTCCCGTCTGTCATAGTCAAGGTATAGCATAGAAGCAACAGCGTCAACTCTCAGACCGTCAACGTGGAATTTCTCTATCCAGTAAACGGCGTTTGAGATAAGGAAGCTTCTTACCTCCCCCTTGCCGTAGTCAAATACTCTTGTTCCCCATGCAGCGTGCTCCTTTTTGAGGGGGTCTGCGTACTCATAGCAGCAGTCTCCGTCAAACTCGAAAAGACCTGCAGCGTCCTTGGGGAAGTGGGCAGGCACCCAGTCAAGGATAACGCCTATGCCGTTCTGATGGAAGATGTCTATCATCTGCATAAACTGCTCGGGAGTGCCGTAGCGAGAGGTGGGGGCATAGTAGCCTATTACCTGATAGCCCCATGAGCCGTCATAGGGATACTCCGCAAGGGGCATAAGCTCCAGGTGAGTGTAGCCCATATCCTTTAAGTATGCGGACATTTCGTGAGCGAATTTCACATAGTCGAAGGGGGAACCGTCCTCATACTGCTTCCATGAACCGAGATGCGCCTCGTAGATGTTCATGGGGCTTTTGTAGATGTTGGTCTTTTTCTTGTACTCGTACCACTTTTGGTCGTGCCACTCATAGCTGTCAATATCGAAATATTTTGTGGCGGTGTTGGGGCGAAGCTCCATGTGTGTGCCATAGGGGTCTGCCTTGTCCACAATGCTCATATGAGAGGTCTCAACGCTGTATTTGTATGCAAAATACTGCTCCACGCCCTCAATGAATATCTCCCACACCGTAGGGTCGTCCAGACGGTACATAGGATCTTTCCGTCTGTCCCAGTTGTTGAAGTCGCCCACCAGAGATACAGACTTGGCATTGGGCGCCCAAACACGGAAATAAACGCCTTCCCTGCCGTCCTTCACGCCCTTGTGAGCGCCGAAGAAATTGAATGCCTCGCAGTTGCTGCCCTCGTGGAAAACAAAGAGCGGGAAATCATAATCTCCGATTGAGGAATTTTTCTTATTTTCACTCATAATAACAGATATATCCACCTTTCAGACTTTATAAAATACGGGCTGTTTTTCTGCTTTATCAGACAGCTCCGCTTATCTTACTAATATTTTAACAGATTATGCATTAGATTACAAGAGGTATTGTAAAAGTTTTACAAATCTCACTTATTTCTTACATACCCTTTGTGCAATACAACAACAGTTTTCCATTGCATAGGCAAGAAAAATGTAAATAATTGGTGAATAAAACGATTAAGAAGGAATTATGCGGGGTATAACCTGAATACGGCGGCTGTTCTGTCATCGGGTCTGTCCCCCGAAGCTTCCTCCGCTGCCGCCATTATCCTGCCGCACATCTGACCGCAGGTAAGCCCCTCGTTTTCAAGCACGGCGGCAACGGCAGCGCTTGTAATGTCAATGCCGTCGGTGGTCATAAGCACACGGGAGCTTTCGTTAAGCCGTATCCTCTCCTCAGTGACGGAAAGACCGTTTATTATGCCCACAGGAGCGGAGCTGTCGCTGTATACGCTCATAATGGGGCTTTCCCCCTCCTCACGGGTAAATACGGCAGTGGGAGCCGCTCCCATTTTGATGAGCCTGCCCTCACCCGTATAAAGGTCGGCGGCGAATATATCAACGGTGGTGAAAATTTCTTCAGAGGAGGCGGCTGTCATTATGACATTGAGCATTTTAACGGCGTTTTTCCTGCCGATGCCCCCTGTTATCATACGGCGGAGAAGATTTACCGCCAGAGCGCTTCTGGAGCCTGCCCTGCCGCCCCTGCCCATACCGTCCGAAAGGATTATGTAGTAGTTTCCCAGACCGTCCTCGAAGCAGACGTGGCTGTCGCCGCAGGCAGAGCCTTCCGCCGCCTCTGCCTCTATCTCGCAGTCGGGAACATATCTGCCTTCCTGCCGCCATCTTATGCGGCACAGGCGGTCTTTTTCACCGCCGCAGAGCATTGTGACGGGTCTTGCAAGTCTTGACCCCAGAAGGGCGGCAAGACGCTCGGAAACGCCGCTAAGGTGAATATCACGAAAGCCATCGAGTGCGGCGATAAAGGCTTCACCGAAGGGGCGGCGCTCCCCGTCAAAGGCTATCTGAGCGGAGCGCACCTCAAAGCCCTCCTCCTCAAGAAGCCTTTTGAATACCTTTGAAAGCTCCTCATCGGGACGAAGCTCCTCCCCGCCGCTTCCCGAAAGCTCCCATATCATTCCGCAGGAGGCGGAAAGCTGCTCGGACGCCCCTTCTAAAAATCTCCGCAGGTATGCCGAGCGGCGGCGGGATATTCTTTCCGCTCCCGCAGCTTTGCAGAAGCCGTCAGCGATCTGATCCTTTTTAGGGCAGCCCTCGAAGCCCGTCGGCAGCTCCTTTGCAGTAATTCTGCCCGTTTTTTCCGCAATGCTCTGAGCGGCTTTGAAGCAGCCTTCAAGACCGTCAGGCGAAATGCTGCCGCAAGCCGCACTGCACCTGCGCTGTGTGCAAATACCGCCGCAAACGTCCCTCTTGACCTTCTCATAAGGCTCACCGCCGCCCTCCTCCGAGCGGCGCATAAACAGCTCCGCAGCCGTCTGAACATCTTCTCCCACCTCCTCAAGCACCTTTGCCGCAAACATAAGCTTGTCCGAACGTATATCCGACTTTTCCTCCGAGGCGAAAATGCCGTTTAGCTTCGGCAGATACAGCCCCTCGGGCACAAGGCAGTACAGTGCCGCCGCAATGCCCATATCCGCAATGAACCCGGGTGTTCCCGAGGGCATTCCCGCCGCAGCTGTTATGCCGAACGCCGAAAGGATAAATGCGGCGTTTACGGCGTATTTTCCCTTTGATGCATACATTCCCGTAACAAGTCCCGAAAAGGCAAGCATTGCTCCGCTGCGGCCGAGAGTCTGCTCCGAAAGCAGAAACGCTCCTGCGGAAAGTATGCCCACAGCCGCTCCCCCCGACCTGCCGAATTTTCTTGCGGCAGCGGCGGTGCAGAAGCCTGCGGCTATCCTTCCGAGGTTAAGAAATTCGTTATGGGGTGTGCAGAGAGCGCATATGAGAAGCATATATGTAATTCCCATCGCTGCCCCACGAAAGTCCGAACCGTCTTCGGAGTAAAAGCCGTTTTTTACCGTCCGAACAGTTTCGCAGAGACAGTATGCCCCTCCGAAGCACATCACCGCTCTGAAAAACACCGCCAAGAACATTACCCAGTCGCCGCCGTTTCCTGCACTGACAGCCGCAGAGCTTATAAAATACGCCGCTCCTGCCGCAAGAGAGCGCACTCCTGTACCGCATTTTTTTCCGAAGAGCTTCACGAACACAGCCGTCACCGCCGCTGCCGCCAGCTCTGCAATATGGTTCCACAGCGTCCCTGCCGCCGTCCATGCCCCGAACATTCCGAATACCGCCGCCGCCGCGCAGAGGGGGCTTCCCGCCGCCGCAAGAGAGGCTCCGAAGGGAGACGTTCCCCCGCCTATGCGCATATCCGCAGTGATAAAGCCCGCAAATGCCCATATAACGGCAAGAGCCGCCGCCCTGCCCTGTCTTGCAGAGATATTTTTTCCTGCGGAGCGAACAGCCCTCTCCCCCGTTTTTTCCGCTTTAGTTACCATACCTTTTTTCTTCCTTTCTTTTGTTCATTATCTCTTTTTTCATTCCGTTCTTTTTCGGGATATATATTCCGATTATACGCCGTCTGCGGTGCGAAAAAGGTCATAAGGGCGCAATAAATCTAATTTTCCATTTGGGGAAATTTCGGGATATCTCACGAAAAAGCTTGTACGGGAAATACATATCCCGAAGTCCGTCGGCGCAGGTCGGGAAATTGTCAGCTCCATTTTTTCTTGACAAAAAAGGGAAATCGTATTATAATCAGATTAAAATGGGAGATAAATCGAATTTTTTAAAATTACGGGGGATTTTGAATTATGCGTAACACACGATGGCTCAGTGCCGCAGTGATTTTTATTGTAATGCTCTGCATGGGTGCCACAAGCATTCTGACCGCCTCGGAACAGCTGCAGCAGATAAAAAAGGGACTTGACGATTTCAATTACCTTTCGGACAGTGAGTTTTTCAAGGGAAAATTTGTTGAGGGCTATGTTTACGAGGTCTGGGGCGAGTTTGCCTATGAGGAAATGTACAATGAAACTCTGGGAATAAAGCGCAATTCCCGTGTGACCTCCCACTATTATCTCGTTCCCCTTTCGGGCAGCATTGACGCCCAAACGCCTAAGTTCATCGCTCTTGAGATAAGAACTGCGGAAGGTGTCAGAAACGCCGAGCTTCTTATGGAGCAGACCTGGAATTACCATGACACAGGCGAGGAACCCGATGTATGGAACGAATTTCTCATTCAGGGGAGTGTTTCAGGGCTTGACGGCGAGATAGAGGATCTCCTTTACGACTGGCTCACAAATGACGGCACGGACGGCACAAGGGCGGATTATGAGGATATGATATGCCCCTATTTGATATCGGAGTATGCGCCGGGTGCTGCGGAAAGAGGTATGTCCTTCGGAATTGTGCTGACCCTTATCGGTCTTGCGGGCATCGGCATTATGATATTCATTTATATAAGAACACGCCAAAGTGAGACCGTTCGGTCAAGCCCCGAGCCATACACCGCATACACTCCCGTTAACGGCAATGTGCCTCAGTCGGGCAGCTTCGGCAACACCACAGCTTCGGGCACCGTTTCCTCTCCCGCCGACGGGGGCGAGTCCGCAAGACTTATGGAGGAAATGAGCAGGCTAAAACAGCCCACCGACGCCGATGAATTTTTCAGCAGCCCTGTTCGCCGAGAGGAGCCGAAAGCCCCGGAAAATCCTTCTCCCGAGCCGAAAAAGGATATGGACGGACTTGACACCTCGGGACTGGGGATAGGCATTGCCGACGAGGATAAATAAATCTTTTATACCATCTTGAACTTTATCCGCAAATGATGTATAATACATATAGATGTAAAAATAAATGCCGAAAGGAACGGACAAATGAACATTGTAAACAAGGTAACGGTCACGATCTGCGGAAAGGAATATAACCTCCAGACGGACGAGACCCCCGATTATCTCATTTCCCTTGCAAAGCGGGTGGACAAGGAAATTGGCGACTTGGTAAAGGCAAAGCCCAATTTCGGCGTGCAGAACGCTGCCGTATTCGTTGCCCTCACATCTCTTGACGAGGCGCAGAAGGCGGCGGACAGCATCGAAAACGTCCGCACACAGATCAAATCCTACGTGGAGGAGACCGCAAAAGCCCGCAAGGAAAAGGAAAAGCTTGCGGACAAGAACAAGGCTCTCGAGGAGAAAATAGCCGCTCTCGAGAAGGAGATAAAGGAGCTGAAAAAGCGCCCCAGCTATGAGTGCGAGCAGCTTGTTCTTGAAAACACCATCTCCCCTGCTGTGACGATTTATGCGGAGGAAAATGTTTCCGAGACGGTTTCCGAGCCTGCTTCGGAAGATAAGTCTTCCGAGGACAAGTCTGCACAGACCGCTCCCGAAAAGGAGGACGCTCAGCCCGAGGAAAAGACCGAAGAAGCTGTCAAGTCCTCTGAAGCTGTGAATCAGGAAGAAATATCAAAGGAAGCTCCCGCCCAGACTGCCGAATGCGGCTCGGACGCCAGTAAAGGCAGCGAAGCCAAAGATAGCGGCGAACACGGAGGGACTGACGGAGGAGCAAGCACAGAAGCTTCGAATGATGGCGGTAATACACAAAATGATAACCTGACCCCTCCCCCTCAGAACAGGAAAAGCAGAAAGAAAAGGCGTTAAAAACCTATGAATAAAAAAGTAATGCCCGAGGTGCTTGCTCCCGCAGGCAGTCTCGAAAGCGTTTATTCTGCCGTAAGATGCGGTGCTGACGGAGTTTATGCGGGCGGAAAGCTTTTTTCCGCCAGAGCGAACGCCGTCAATTTTTCGGACGAGGAGCTTGAAGCAGCTGTTAAATATTGTCATTTGCACGGAGTGAAAATATATCGTGCCATGAATACGGTGATTTTTGACAGCGAGGCGGAAGAGTTCTGCAATGAGGTAAAAAAGAGCGCAGAAGCAGGCATTGACGGGCTTATTATTCAGGATTTGGGCGGGGCATATCTTGCGGCTGCCACAGTTCCCGGTATGCCCCTTCACGGCTCCACTCAGATGACCGTCCACACTCCTCTGGGTGCAAAGGCGGCGGAAGGTGCAGGCTTTTGCAGGATAGTTCCCGCAAGAGAGCTGTCTCTTCCCGAGATAAAAAAGATATGCGATACGGGCGTTGAGACGGAGGTTTTCGTTCACGGGGCGCAGTGTATGTGCCTGTCGGGACAATGCTATATGAGCGCTCTTATCGGTTCAAGAAGCGCTAACAGGGGGCAGTGCGCCCAGGCGTGCAGGCTGCCCTTTTCCGCATTCGGGAAAGATGAATATTATGCGCTGTCCCTTAAAGATATGTCTCTGGTGAGCCATATCGGTGAGCTTACAGATGCGGGCTGCGCCTCCTTCAAGATAGAAGGACGAATGAAAAGACCCGAATATGTGGCGGCGGCAGTTACCGCTGTACGAAGAGCTGCCGACGGGGAAACCGATATTTCCGAGGACACCGCAAGGCTTGAAGCTGTTTTCTCCCGAAGCGGCTTTACGGACGGATATCTTACGGGGAAAACGGGAAAGGAAATGTTCGGTCACAGGCGGAAGGAGGACGTGGTTTCCGCCGATAAGGTGCTGCCCGAGCTTGCCGCTATGTATAAGGACGAGAGAAAAAGCGGACACATCAGCTTTGAGTTTGCCCTTGAAGCGGGAAAGCCCTCGTCTCTGCGCTTTTTCTCGGGTGATATACGGGGCGAGATATGCGGCATGGTTCCCGAAGCCGCAAGAAGCAGAAGTCTTTCACCCGATGACGTGACAAGGCAGCTTTCTAAGCTGGGCGGCACACGATACGTGCTTGATGGGATAAAATGCAGTATTGACGAGGGTATCACTCTTCCTGCATCGGAAATAAACAGGCTGAGAAGAGAGGCTGTCTCGGAGTTCGACAGGCTGACTGTTGAAAGGAACACGCCCCGTTATGATATCAGGGACTTTACACCCGAAACGGTGGTTTCACGAAATGATAAAGGCGAGCCTGCCATTCGTGTAATGTCAAGCAATGTTGATACTGTCCGAATGGCGGCAGAATATGCGGAAATGGTCATTGCACCCGTTAACATCTGCAAGGGGCTTTCAGATGATATATCTAAGGAAAAAATCGCTGTGTCCCTCCCCGATATCGTTACCGATGAGGAGGGGCTTCTGCGGGAGCTTTCCGAGCTTAAAGCAATGGGATTTTCGGACTTTGTTTGCGGGAATTTTACGCATCTGGGCGTTCTCAAAGGACTTGGCAATGTTCGCATTCACGGGGGAACGGGGCTTAATGTCACAAACTCCTATGCGATAAAGAGATTTGCGGAGCTTGGGCTGTGTGATATGACCGCTTCATTTGAGCTTAAAGCGGCACAGTTTTCCGCTCTCGGAAAAGCTATTCCCACGGGCTTTTACGCCTATGGCAGACTCCCTCTGATGATAACGCGGAATTGTCCCATTCGTGCGCAGGCGGGCTGCAAGGGCTGCACAGGTTCTGTTACGGACAGGACGGGCAGGAAATTTCCCGTTGAATGTGACAGCAAAAAATACGCCCGTATCAGAAACTGCGACATTCTGGAAACATCGGACAGGCTTTCCGAGTTCAGAGGTGCGGCTTTTGCTCTTCTCGATATGGGAGATATGCCGCCAAAGCAGGCGGAAGAGGTCATAAAGCGGTATCTCAGAAGGGGCAGCCCCGAAGGAAAATTCACAAGAGGACTTTATTACAGGGGGATAGTCTGACCGCTCCCCCCGAAAGGATGTAGGGAACTGATGAAGGAAAATTTCAAGCGGACTATCGCTTTTCTGTTTTTTCTGCTGGCAGGCATTGTTTTAGGCACGGTCATTGCAAGGGTGTGCAGCGGTGTGCCTTATCTGGGCTGGCTTGCCTATGATATGTCGGTGGGGATAGATACGGGTGCGCCTGTTATCCTTGACCTTATTGTTTTTAAGCTCGCCTTCGGCTTCACCCTTTCGGTGAACGCCGCTCAGATAATCTGCGTCATTGCGGCGCTTATTGCTTATAATAAGACCTGTAAGGGGCTTTGATACTGTTAATGATACCGTCCTCACAAGGGCGGTATTATTTTACGGGCATTCGTCAGAACAGGTCTGATAAATCTGTCCATTCAGAACAAATTTTCTGAAAGCACTCGACGAATAGACACAATTGTGCTATAATATTTTTATGACCTCTATTTTTCCGAGAAAGATTTTTTTGAGTTGTCGCCATATGTTTACAGAATTCGTCTTGACAATATGCCGAAAATGGGGTATAATAATTTTAATTATTGTGTTCGGACACGCACGGAGACTGTTTTTTCGGAGCCTCGGAACGTTGCTTAACTGTTTGAAAATTGCGCCGCAAAGGATATGCCGTCCCATTTGATCGGGACAATGTGAAAATTTTTATCTGCCGCTTTCGGAAAATTTTTTCGGCAGAAATTAAGCGGGCGCTTGTGTTTTGAAAGAGAACCCGGATATTTTTCGGCAGGCAGGGGACCTGCCACATACCATTTATGCTGTAATTCTTTTTTCACATTCCAAAATGAGCCGAAAACAGAAAATGCCGCTTGACTTCCGCTCTGCTGCCAATATCGCTCAATGGGGTTTGCCGATAAAGGGCTGCGGAAAGGATATTTACAGACGCTTTTATTTTACGGAGGTTTTGCGGGCTTATGTAAAAATCAGTCTCCGAAGCGCTGGTGCCGCACAATAACTATAATCATTCAGCTCCCGAAGCAGAGGCTTTCGGGAAAACATTGCTATTATATATTTGATGAAATGAGGTAAAAAAATTGGCTGAAAACCGAAACAATGAAAATGAGCCTGCAGTAAACGAATACGGCGAAAAGATCGCTCCAAAGGCCGAAAAGAAGGAAGGCTCCGCTCCCACCGAGAACAGACGCTACAACTCCTATCAGAACAAGCGACCCTACAATCAGCGCAGACCCATGCTCCCTCCCAGAGGAGTTTCTCCCGAGAGCTTTGACAGACAGCAGAGCTCGGGCATTTCCCGAAATGTCTCTCAGGACGGCTCTCAGGGCGAGAACCGTCCCTATGAACAGCGCAGACCCTACAAAAGCTACAATAACAGCAAGCCCTATTACAACAATAACAGAAGCTATAATAACCGCTCCTATGACAACAGAAGCTATGACAGGCAGTACAAGCCCTACAGGTCTCCCGAGCAGTCAGGAGACAAGCCTGCTCCCGATACCTCCGTTTTTGAAAAGACCTCCTTTGAAAGAAGCTACGAAAAGCCCTATCAGAGAAACAACTACCGTGATGAAAGCAGATATCAGTCAAGCGGCAGATATCAGCGCAGAAGCTACAATCCCCCTGCCGTACCTTCGGAAAATGCTCCCGAGGTGCCTGCACAGGAGGACTTCGGCTGCTATCACTCCAATCACAGGGCTATAAAGCGCACTCCTCTGAAAATTATCCCCCTGGGCGGTCTTAACGAGATAGGCAAGAATATGACCGTTTTTGAATGCGGCAATGATATGTTCATCGTGGACTGCGGTCTTGCCTTCCCCGACAGCGATATGCCCGGCGTTGACCTTGTTATCCCCGATTTTACCTATGTGGAGCAGAATATCTCCAAGGTAAGGGGTATCGTTATTACTCACGGTCACGAGGACCATATCGGTTCTCTGGCTTATCTTCTGAAAAAATGCAGCATTCCCGTTTATGCTACCCGTCTTACCATCGGTCTTATCGAGGGCAAGCTCAAGGAGCATAACCTTATGGGACAGGCTAAGCTTAATGTTGTTACTCCCCGTCAGACCGTCAAGATGGGCTGTATGGCGGTAGAATTTATAAGAGTTAACCACTCAATTCCCGACGCTGTGGGTCTGGCTATCCACACCCCTGCGGGCATTGTTATCCACACCGGCGACTTCAAGGTCGACTTTACCCCCATTGAGGGCGGCATTATCGACCTTGCAAGATTTGGTGAGCTGGGAAACAGAGGCGTTCTCGCTCTTATGTCCGACTCCACCAATGCGGAGAGGGCGGGTCACACCGCTTCCGAGCGCACGGTGGGCGAGTCCTTTGAAAAGCTCTTTGCTAAGGCGGAGGGCAAGAGGATAATCATTGCCACCTTTGCGTCCAACATTCACCGCATTCAGCAGATCATCAACAAGGCTGTGAGCAGCGACAGAAAGGTAGCTGTTTTCGGCAGAAGTATGCTGAATGTCATCTCAACCGCCATGGAGCTTGGCTATCTTTCTGTTCCCGAGGGCGTTATCATCGACCTTGAGACTATGAACAAGTATCCACCCGAGAAAATTGTTCTCATCACCACGGGAAGTCAGGGCGAGCCTATGTCCGCTCTTACAAGAATGGCGATGAACGAACACAGAAGCGTTACCATTACCCCCATGGACTATATCATCATCAGCGCAAATCCCATTCCCGGCAACGAGAAGTACGTTACAAGAGTAGTCAACGAGCTTCTGAAGGCGGGGGCTGAGGTGATTTACGAGTCTATGTACGATGTTCACGTTTCGGGTCACGCTTGTCAGGAGGAGATAAAGCTTATTATGTCCCTGACACGTCCCCGCTTCTTCATTCCCGTTCACGGCGAGTACAAGCATCTCAAAAAGAGTGCGGCTCTGGCTTATGCTATGGGCATTCCCGAGAGCAACGTTATCATCGGCTCCATCGGCGATGTTATCGAGACGGACGGCGTAAGCATTGGCGTTACGGGCAAGGTTCAGGCAGGCAGAGTGCTTGTGGACGGTCTGGGCGTGGGCGATGTTGGCTCCATAGTTCTCAGAGACAGAAAGCACCTTGCGGAGGACGGTCTTATCGTTGTGGTCGCCACCATTGAAAGCGAGAGCGGAACCATTCTTGCAGGTCCCGACATTCTCTCGAGAGGCTTCGTTTACGTGAGAGAAAACGAGGAGATGATGGAGGCTGCAAGGGATATCCTCAGAAAAACTCTCGAATCCTGCCTGTCGGGCGGCGTGAGAGACTGGAACAGCATAAAGTCGGGTCTCAGAGACTCCCTCAGCGACTATATCTATATGAAAACAAAGCGCAATCCTATGATACTTCCCATCATTGAGGAGATCTGAGAAAGATGTATAAAGGCGGGTGGATAAATTGAAGGGCAGCAGCAGGAATTTGTTTATGCTGGTATCTATGCTTCTTGTGGCTTCTTCGCTTTACTGCGCTTTCGGCACACTGAGCGGCGGCGAGGTCAGGTTCTGGATATCTCTCTGCATTACCTCTCTTATCGGCATAGCGTTTCTGAAACTCTATATTCAGAACGAACAAGAGTTTGCAGATATTAAAAGGGAACTCGGGGAACACCTTGACGACAATTCCAAAGTCAGCCGTTATTTTCTGAAATTCTGCCCGATCCCTGCGATCATTGCAGACGAGACAGGAAAGGTGCTTGCCAAAACAAAGGTGGCAGGCGATATTCTCCCCGAGCTTAAAGACCTGAAAATGCTGGGTGTTCCCGTTGATTTTAACGGGCTTCCCGCCGACAGCAGCGGTGTAATGAGTTCATTTGACTGGGAGCATTACCGTGTGGACTACTTTACCGCCGCAAACCCCGGAGAGACGGGCAAGCATTTTATCTTCCTCTTTTTCAACGATCTCAGCGAGGCTCATACCCTCAGAGAAGAAGCGGCGGAAAACAGAAATTTTGCCGCTCTCCTTCATATCCGGTTCGACGAGCGCTTCTTCTATGAGAAGGACTCAAGACAGCGTGAGCTTATCGTCAGGATAGAAAAGACTGCCGAGAAATTCTTTGAAAAGCACAACGGTCTTATGAAAAGGCTCTCCGACAGCAGTTATTTTGCTGTTCTGAGCGAAAAAGATCTGAGAAGTATGTCTGAAAAGGACTACCTTAATTTCCTTGAGGAGCTTCACAGGACACACAGCTCTGACCGTCCCCTGTTTTCTGTTTCTCTGGGTATCGGCAGAGGCGGAAGCAGTCTCAGAGAAAGCGAAGCCATCGCCCGTGACGCTGTACGAATCTCTCAGGATCAGGGCGGCGACCACGTTATCATCTCCGGCAGTATGCAGGATACAGGCTACATCTGCTACGGCTCTGGAAATGCTGATACTGTCCTGAATGATGTGGGCTATCAGTCAAAGATAAAACGGTTCAGCACCGAACTTTTAAAGCATATTGCGGACTCAGACAATGTTATTATTATGGGTCACAGAAACAGCGATATGGACGCTGTGGGAGCTGCCGCAGGTCTGGGCGGTACCTTGAGAGATATGGGCTATTCCGCCAACGTGTATATAAACCGCAACAATAATGTTTCCAAAGCTCTTCTGGAGCGTCTGGATAAGAATGAAAGCAAGGTGCAGGAGCTTTTTCTCGATGAAGAAGCCGCTCTTGAGGCTGTTAACGAGAATACTCTCCTGATAATCGTGGATACACGCAATGTAAATCTGGTGGACAGCAAAAGAATTTTTAACAAGGCAGAAAAGGTCATTTATATCGACCACCATAAAACAAAGCCCGATGAGGATATCAACAAGAGCGAAAAGCATATTGCAGATTACCAGAACATCGGCGCTTCCTCTGCCAGCGAGATCGTTACCGATATTATCAGGTATTTAAATCCTCAAACACCTCTTTCACGCTATTATGCTGAGGCTCTGCTGGCAGGCATCAAGCTTGACACTGTTAAATTCAGTAAAAAAACAAGCAGCAACACCTTTAAAGCTGCCGCTTATCTTTCAGCACTGGGTGCCGATAACAGAGAGATCGACCGTCTCTTCGATAACTCTGAATTTACCAACAGAATTATCGAGAAGTTCAAATCGGCTGTTGAAAACTATAATAACTATGCCATTGCCTGCCTCGATGATGAAAGCTTCCGCAGAAACACTTCTGTTTCAGATGAGGAGGTCAAAAAGGCTGTTCAGAAGCTTCTTGAGGCTCAGAACAGCGATTCGGATATGTCTGAAAAAGAGCTTAAAAAGTCCGCTTTTGACTCCATCGCTAAAGAGAAGCTTGAGAATATGTCTGTGGCTGCCGCTCAGGCTGCAAATGACCTGCTGAATACAAATGATATAAATGCAAGCTTTGCTGTATTCAGAATTGGGAAAAATGCGGTCAAGATATCTGCTCGCTCCGAAGGAACCGCAAGCGGCGGCGCTAACGTTGAGGATATCGTTAAACGGCTTGGCGGAGGCGGAAATATAAATCAGGCTGCCGCTGTCATAAATGACAAGTCTGTTGATGAGGTCTGCGGTATGCTGAAAAATGCTCTGGACGAGTATGACACAGCTATGAAGCCTATCTGATGACGAGCCGTTTTTACAATAAATCCAAGGACTGATTTTCAATGGGTATTTTATCTAAGCTTTTCTTCACTGCAGCAGGGGCTGTTAAACGGCTTACGGGCAAGGTGGCTCCAACGCTGTATATGGAGGAGATCGAAAACCATTTTGCAGAGGTGTTTGAATATAAGCCCGATGAGGCGAGAGTTTTTCACGAGCTGATGTCGGACTTTGTTCACATTGATGTGCATATAGTTCCCCCGGGCGAAAAGCGGAACTTTTTTCTGCTCTTCACCACGGGAATGAGCGACCTTCCTATGACCCTTCCCGAGGAATGCTCCTGGGACGAGAGGAAGATAAACGAGAGGGCTGAGCTTTACTGTCTGCTGCCCCCAGACTGGAAATTCGACGGGTTCGCGGATAAGGCGGAGACAGAAAGATATATGTGGATAATAAGCGTCCTGAAACAGGCGGCGAGGTATCCTCATCAATGCAAAAGCTGTCTCGGAAGTATGCATTCTCTCCAGTTTACCGAGGAAAACACTCCCTTTGCGGACAACACGGGCTTCTGCGCTGCGGTATTCCTTCACTCGGACGAGAGGGATTTCGGCGGAAGGTACGGCGACAGGCTGAATAATTTCCGGACAAAGGACGGGGCATATATCAATCTCCTGTGCCTTATACCAATGTATGCGGACGAGATAAATTTCAAGATCGAAAAGGGCGGAAATGAACTGTTTCTGCGGCTTTTCGGGGAAACGGTCACCGACTTTTCGGGACTTATCATTGATATCAACAGAGAAAGCGTTTGTATGAACAAATGCATCTGAAACAATAATTTTTGGAGGTAATCACTATGAAGGTAATTTTTTTACAGGACGTTAAGGGCTCGGGCAAAAAAGGCGAGGTAAAAGAGGTCTCCGACGGTTACGCAAGAAATTTCCTCATCGGAAAGGGTCTTGCTGTTGAGGCAAGTGCAAAAAATATGTCCGACCTTGCGGGAAAGAAGTCTTCCGAGCAGCACAAGGCTGATGTGGCACGTCAGGAGGCTCTTGACAATGCTGCAAAGCTCAAGGGCAAGAATGTTGTTATCAAGGCTAAGGCAGGTGCGGGCGGAAAGCTCTTCGGTGCTGTTACTGCTTCTCACGTGGCTGAGGCAGTTTCCGAACAGCTGGGCGTTACCGTTGAGAAGAAGAAGATTGCTCTCAGCTCCGAAATAAAGGCTTTCGGAGGTTATTCCGCCGAGGTGAAGCTTCACCCCGGCATATCCGAGAAGATAACCGTTAATGTGGTCGAGGAATAAGGTGTCCGTATGGATCTTGAAGAGATAGCAGGGCGCGAAATGCCCCACAGCGTTGAGGCGGAACAGACCGTTCTCGGCGCTGTGCTTATGGATTCGGAGCTTTTAGGCACGGTCATGAACTATGTCAAGCCCGAAAGCTTCTATGTTTCAAAGCACAGGCAGCTTTTTTCAATTATCATAAGGCTTTTTACCCTTGGCGTCAACTCGGACATCATCACCGTTCTGGACGAGGCTGTGAGAGAGGGGGTTTTCGAGGATTCGGGCTCGGGCAAGGAATATCTTGCCGCCATTATGGAGGGCGTTCCCACCCTTGCCAACATCGAAAGCTACTGCAAAATTGTCGAGGAGAAGTATTATCTCCGCTCCCTTGTTGAGGCTGCAAAGAGCATTATCGAAAACTGCACGGAAGCTTCCGAGCCTGCTTCGGTGATACTTGATTCCGCCGAGCAGATGATATATGACATCAGGCAGGGCAAGGAGGTTGACGGTCTTACTAAGGTGGACGAGGTGCTGCTTGACACCTACGATCACCTTAACCGCATTTCGGGCGTTGACAAGGAGAAATATCAGGGCGCTAAGTCAGGATATTCCGATCTGGATAACGTTATAAGCGGTCTGAACAAGTCCGACCTGCTTATTCTTGCTGCCCGTCCCGGTATGGGAAAGACCTCATTTGCGCTGAACATTGCCGCAAATGTGTGCAGGAGAAGCGTTGACAAGGAAGTCGTTGTTTTCTCTCTGGAAATGTCAAAGGAGCAGCTTGTTACCCGTATGCTGTCGGCGGAGAGCCTTGTGGACAGCGACCACCTTATCAAGGGAAACATTGACGAGAAGGACTGGGAAAAGCTGGCTCAGGGCGCTGACAGAATGGCAGGTATGAATCTGTATCTTGACGATACGGCGGGCATTACCGTTGTGCAGATGAAGGCTAAGCTCAGACGTCTAAAAAACGTGGGGCTTGTTATCATCGATTATTTGCAGCTTATGAACTCAAGCAAGCGCACCGAAAACCGTGTTAACGAAATTTCCGATATTACAAGACAGTTAAAGCTCATGGCAAAGGAGCTTAATGTTCCCGTTATCACCCTTTCACAGCTTTCACGTTCCGTTGAGTCCCGTCCCGACAAGAGACCCTTGCTCTCAGACCTGCGTGAATCGGGTTCTATCGAGCAGGACGCGGATATCGTTATGTTCCTCTACCGTGACGGCTATTACAACAAGGACAAGGTGGAGGATGTTAATCTGGCGGAATGTATCGTGGCGAAAAACCGTCACGGTGAGACGGGTACGGTAAATCTCAGGTGGAACGGTCAGTACACACTGTTCCTCAGCGAGGACAGACGGTTTGCGCCGTCGGGAAGCTGATATGGGCGTTTGCGAGACCGTTCGTGAGACTGTTTCACGATATGATATGATACCGAGGGGAAGCAGGGTAATTGCCTGCCTTTCGGGCGGGGCGGACAGCGTTTGTCTGCTGAGAGTCCTTGAAATGCTCCGAAATGACCTTGGATTTTCCCTTTATGCAGTTCACGTAAACCATTGTCTCCGTGGGGAGGAAAGCGACAGGGATATGCATTTCTGTGAGGAGCTTTGCAAGGGACTTGATATCCCTCTGTCCGTTTATCACGTTGATGTGAAGGGTTATTGCGCCGAAAAGGGCACGTCCACCGAGGAGGGCGCACGTATTCTTCGGTACGGGGCTTTTGATACAGAGTCACAAAAGCTTGGCGGCGCACTTATTGCCACCGCTCACAACAAGGGGGACAACAGCGAGACTGTTATTTTTAACCTTGCTCGCGGCACGGGCATTCGTGGGCTTCGGGGCATTCCTCCCAAAAGGGACAGCATTATCCGTCCGCTACTTGGGGTCACGAGGGCGGAGATAGAGGATCTTCTTGAGACCTTGGGGCAGGATTTTGTGACGGACAGCACAAATCTTACCGAAGAGTATTCCCGAAATGTCATAAGGCACAGGGTGGTTCCCGTTCTTGAGGGAATAAACGGAAATTTTACCGAGGCTGTTTCCCGATTATCCGAAAGCGCCGCCGAGGACGAGGAGTATTTTGAAAAGCTTCTTGAAACTATTCCCCATAACGAGATTTGCGGATATCCCCCGTCGGTGCGGAAAAGATATATCAGAAAACTGCTGTCGGAGGCAAATGTCGAATGTTCCTATGAGCGGCTTTCAATCCTTGACGGTAAGATGGTATCGGAAAAAAATGCAAAATACCAGCTTAAAGGAGATATATTTGCCGTATTTACGGGAGGCGTTATGGAGATAAAGCTGCTCCCGTCATATGACAAAATTTCTTTTGAAAAACAGATAGATTTGTTGCATAATGACGAGATAGTCATTCCCGAATTTGATAAAACAGTGATAATTCGGAGATTTTGCAATGATATTTTGCAAAGGGGCGGCAATGTTCAAAGAAAATTAACAAATCACCTCGTAAGTTGTGATAAAATACAAGGTGTTGTTACTTTGCGAAACAAGCGTGACGGCGACAGGATATGCTTTCATAACAGGGGAGTTACCACTAAGCTCAAAAAACACTTTAATGCCCTGAAGCTTTCCGAAAGAGAGCGAAATTCCGCTCTTGTGATGGAGGACGAGATGGGGATATTCTGGTGCGAATACGGCGGTGCGGCGGAAAGAGTTTTCCCCGAAAGTATTGCTTTCTCCCAAAGCACATCATGCTCCGAAAATATATTTGAAATTTCAGTGAGAAAGACGGCGGATAATGATTACCGAGACTATAAATAACTACGGCTACAGCGGAATTAAGCGGGAGCTTTTTTCCGCCGCCGAAATTAAGGAAAAAATTGCCATTGCGGGCAGAAAAATTTCCGACGACTACAGAGGCAAGCCACTTTTGCTCATCAGCGTTCTCAAGGGTTCCTTCCTGTTCCTTGCAGACCTGTGCAGAGCGGTGGAGATACCCTGTGAGATAGGATTTATGTCCGCTTCAAGCTATGGAAACGGCACTGTTTCCTCGGGAAATGTGAAAATCACTCTCGACCTTGACAGGGATATTTCAAAATATCACGTGGTCATCGCCGAGGATATTATAGATACGGGCAGAACTCTCGCAAGCATCTGCGAGCTGCTTCGTGAGCGGCACCCCCTTTCCCTCAGCGTTTACACTCTTTTAGACAAGCCCTCTCGCCGTGAAGTGGATTTTTCGGCGGACTACAGCCTGTTTACCGTTCCCGACCTGTTTGTGGTGGGCTACGGGCTGGACTGCGGGGAGAGGTTCAGAAACCTTCCCTATATTGCGGAGGCAGAGTTATAATCTCAAAGGCGCATTATTTTTACACACGGTGCGGTATCTCCCGTATCAAGAAAGGAAAATCAGCAGATGAAAAAAGGCAGCGGTTTATTTATTTACATTATAATAGCCATTGTTCTCATGTTTTCAATGGTCTATTTCCTGAGACAGTCGTCTCAGCCAAAATCGGAATACACATATTCCCAGATAATGGAATATTTTGATAATTACGAGGTATCAAAATACACCTTCGACCTGGGTACGGGCGAACTGGAAATGACAGTCAACACCGATGAGGGCAGCAAGGACATCAAGTACACTGTTCCCAATGTAAGCATTTTCATTGACGAGATACAGTACGCTGACGGCGGCGAGGACAATTACCGTGAGGCTTACAACAAGCTCCACCCCGACGCTCCTCTCAGTCAGGAATACTATAAGATACAGGACAACACCTGGCTTTACAACGTTCTCCCCTCTCTCGTTCTCATTATCCTTATGGTGGCGCTTTTCATCTTTATGATGAGACAGGCTGGGGGCGGCTCCAAGCTCAACAACTTCGGCAAGGCGAATATCAAAAATCAGTCCAAGAAGAAAAACACCTTCAAGGACGTGGCAGGCGCTGACGAGGAAAAGCAGGAGCTTGCCGAGATAGTCGATTTCCTTAAAAATCCCAAGAAATACAATGACATTGGCGCAAGAATACCCAAGGGCGTTCTTCTGATGGGACCTCCGGGTACAGGTAAGACCCTTCTTGCAAAGGCTGTTGCAGGCGAGGCAGGCGTTCCCTTCTTCTCAATTTCCGGTTCGGACTTCGTTGAGATGTTCGTGGGCGTGGGTGCAAGCCGAGTAAGAGACCTTTTTGAGACAGCTAAGAAGAATGCTCCCGCTATAGTTTTCATCGACGAGATCGACGCTGTTGGCCGTCAGAGAGGTGCAGGACTGGGCGGCGGTCACGATGAACGTGAGCAGACCCTTAACCAGCTTCTTGTTGAGATGGACGGCTTTGAGGGCAACGAGGGCGTTATCGTTATCGCTGCCACAAACAGACGTGATATCCTCGACCCCGCACTGCTTCGTCCCGGACGCTTTGACAGAGAGGTTATGGTGGGTTATCCCGATGTTAAGGGCAGAGAGGAAATTCTTAAGGTTCACGCAAAGAACAAGCCTCTTGCTCCCGATGTTGACCTCAAGGTCATTGCCAAGACTACTCAGCAG
Organism: Oscillospiraceae bacterium; assembly: GCA_017829005.1. Taxonomy (GTDB): domain Bacteria; phylum Bacillota; class Clostridia; order Oscillospirales; family Ruminococcaceae; genus Huintestinicola. Next base: position 23,883 of record JAGAJF010000078.1, read on the forward strand.
TTTACCGGTGCAGATCTTGAAAACCTTCTTAATGAGGCGGCTCTCCTTGCTGCTCGTCACGACAGACGGGCTATCACCGAGGAGGATATTGAGGAGGCTACTGTTAAGGTGGTTTCGGGTCCCGAGAAGAAGTCTCATCTTGTTACCGAAAGAGACAGAAGGATCACTGCTTACCACGAAGCAGGTCATGCTGTTGCGGCATATCACCTTAATGACGCCGAAAAGGTTCATATGGTAACTATCATTCCCAGAGGTGACGCAGGCGGATTTACAATGGTTCGTCCCGAAACCGATGACCAGTTCAAGACAAAAAATCAGCTTTTTGACAGGATCGTTCACGCAATGGGCGGACGGGTTGCCGAATCTCTTGTATTTGACGATATTACCTGGGGAGCTTCGGGAGACATCCAGCAGGCTACAAGAACGGCTAAAATGATGGTCACCAGATGCGGATTCTCCGAAAAACTCGGTCCAATTGAATACGGCGGCAGCAATAATGAAGTATTTTTGGGCAGGGATTACGGTCACACTCAAAATTTCAGCGAAGCTACAGCTGCTCTTATTGACGAGGAAGTTAAGAACATTATCAACAGCGCTTATAAAAAGTGCGAAGAGATCCTCAAGGCAAATATGAACCAGCTTAATGAGCTTTCCGAATATCTTCTTGAATACGAGAAGATCAACGGTGATGATTTCGACAAGCTTATGAAGGGCGAGCTCAAGTGGGAAAAGAACGAGAAGAAGCCCGATGATAAGGCTGACGAGACAGAAGAAAAGACAGAAGAGACTAAGGCTGAAGCTGAGGTTAAGGTTGAAGAAAAGTCCGAGGATAAGCCTGAGGATAACAAGGAATAATTTCAAAGCTCTGAGCCGATTGGTTCGGAGCTTTTTTATGGCAGAAAAATGCCGCACATCACAAAATAATGATGTGCGGCATAAATTATTTGCTGTTTCGTTCAGCTATAAGTCCGTCCTTGATACCCTGCATTATAATATCCCTTGCCTTGACTGCTTCTTCCTTGGGAAGCGGTTCAACGTCTGCAAGAGCATAGTCAATACCGAGATTTTTGTACTTCACCTTGCCCATATCGTGATAGGGAAGGACATCAAGGGCTTTGACGGATTTCAGTCCCGAGATAAACACGCCCAGCTCGTGGAGATATTTGTCGTTCTGAGTAAAGCCCGGAACGACCACGTGACGTATCCAAAGCTCCTTTTTCTTTGCGCTTGCGTATTTTGCAAAGGCAAGGATATTTTTGTTGCTCTGACCTGTGAGCTTCTTATGCTCCTCGTCGTCGATGTGCTTGATATCAAGCATTATAACGTCGGTAACGTCCATAAGTCTGTCCACAGCTGCGGTATTTTCGGGATTAAAGGTGATGCCCGAGGTGTCGAGGCAGGTGTGTATGCCACGTGCCTTTGCCTTTTCAAAAAGCTCTGTAAGGAAGGGCAGCTGCGCCATTGGCTCGCCGCCTGTGCAGGTAATTCCGCCGCCTTTCAGAAACTCCTTCACGCCGTCGTACATATCAAGTATTTCCTCGGCGGTAACTGCCTTGCCCACCTCGTTTTTATCGGTGTGGAACTCCCATGTGTCGGGATTGTGGCAGTAAAGGCACCTCATTGGACATCCTTGGAAAAAGACGACGAACCTGATACCGGGTCCGTCGACTGTTCCGAACGATTCAGTTGAATGAATGAAGCCGTTCATAAGCTGCAGGGATTACAGGGAAGCGTGGAATGTTCTGGAGATAACGTCGTCCTGCTGCTCCTTGGTGAGCTTGATGAAGTTTACAGCGTATCCGGATACACGGATAGTGAGCTGGGGATAGTTCTCGGGGTGCTTCTGAGCATCCAGGAGAGTATCTCTTGTGAACACGTTAACGTTGAGGTGGTGGCCGCCCTTGACTGCATAACCGTCAAGAAGACCTACGAGGTTGTTTATCTGCTGTGCATTTGCTGCCATAGTAAAAACTCCTTTCAAAACAGGTTAAATTATACTCGGTTAGTGTACTTTCTATACGCTAAATATAACACAGAAATGTGTTCTTTTTATGCCGACAGTCTTAATATTTTGTAAAGACTGTCGGCTAAAAGCTTATGTTAGGATAGAGCAGTATGTCAATTACTTAGCAAGAGCGTCGATATCGAGGTCGCCAACGAATACGCCGCCGTCCTTACCGAGTGCGTCGGGAATGATGGAGAAGGTATTGGAGATACCGTCCTGTGCGTTGGAGAACTGGAGCTTGGATACAGAAGAGAGAGATGCGGAAGCACCGTGAGTATCTCTGCCGTGCATGGGGTTAGCACCGGGAGCAAGAGGCACACCGAGCTTACGTCCGTCGGGTGTGGAGCCTGTCTTCTTACCGTATACAACGTTGGAAGTGATTGTAAGGATAGAAGTTGTAGGCAGACCGTTTCTGTATGTGTGCTGCTGACGGATCTTGTTCATAAATCTGTTGAGGATATCCTCAGCGATCTCGTCAACACGGTCATCATCGTTGCCGTACTTGGGGAAGTCACCCTCGATCTCGTAATCAACAACAATACCCTGCTCGTTTCTGATGGTCTTGACCTTAGCATACTTGATAGCGGAGAGGGAGTCTGCTACAACGGAGATGCCTGCGATACCTGTTGCGAAGTATCTCTTTACCTCTCTGTCGTGAAGAGCCATCTGGAGGCTCTCGTAGCAGTACTTGTCGTGCATATAGTGAATGATGTTGAGGGTGTTTACATAGAGCTCTGCGAGCCATGTCATCATATCATCATACTTCTCCATAACCTCATCATAATCAAGGTACTCGGAGGTGATGGGTCTGAACTTGGTAGCAACCTGAACGCCGCTGATCTCGTCTACGCCGCCGTTGATAGCGTAAAGGAGGCACTTAGCAAGGTTTGCTCTTGCGCCGAAGAACTGCATTTCCTTGCCGACTCTCATGGAGGATACGCAGCAAGCGATAGCATAGTCATCGCCGTGAGTTACTCTCATAAGGTCATCGTTCTCGTACTGAATGGAAGATGTGTTGATGGAGATCTTTGCGCAATATGCCTTCCAGCCGGCGGGAAGTCTTGTGGACCAGAGAACGGTCATATTAGGCTCGGGAGATGTGCCCAGATTCTCGAGAGTATGGAGGTAACGGAAGCTGGTCTTAGTAACCATATGTCTGCCGTCAATGCCCATACCGCCAAGAGACTCTGTTACCCACTGGGGGTCGCCGGAGAAGAGTGCGTTATACTCGGGTGTTCTTGCAAATCTTACAAGACGGAGCTTCATAATGAAGTGGTCGATAAGTTCCTGAGCCTGCTCCTCAGTAATTCTGCCCAGCTTGAAGTCTCTCTCGAAGTAGATATCGAGGAATGTGGATGTACGTCCCAGGGACATTGCTGCGCCGTTCTGATCCTTAACTGCGCCCAGGTAGCCGAAGTATACAGCCTGAACTGCTTCCTTTGCTGTGGTTGCGGGCTTGGATATGTCGCAGCCGTAGATCTCTGCCATCTTCTTGAGGTTCTCGAGCGCTCTGATCTGCTCTGCGATCTCCTCTCTTGCGCGGATCTTTTCCTCGGTCATGGGGCAGGTGTAGAAAGCCTTCTGCTCCTTCTTGTCCTCGATAAGTCTGTCAACGCCGTACAGAGCAACACGTCTGTAGTCGCCGATGATTCTTCCTCTTCCGTATGCGTCGGGAAGACCTGTGAGGATATGAGCGGTTCTTGCAGCTCTCATTTCGGGTGTATATACATCGAATACGCCTGCGTTATGAGTCTTGCGGTATTCGGTGAAGATGTGCTTGATCTCGGGGTCGATGGTGTAGCCGTTGTCGGAGCAAGCCTTTTCAGCCATTCTCAGACCGCCGTAGGGCATAAGTGCTCTCTTGAAGGGCTTATCTGTCTGGAGACCAACGATCTGCTCCAGATCCTTTTCAATATAGCCTGCGCCGTGGGATACGAGAGAGGATACTACCTTGGTATCCATATCGAGAACGCCGCCTGCTTCTCTTTCCTTCTTTGCAAGCTCCATTACGTCAGCCCAGAGCTTTTTGGTAGCCTCTGTGGGGTCTGCAAGGAAGCTTTCGTCGCCGTCATAGGGAGTGTAGTTTCTCTGGATAAAGTCACGGACATTGATCTCCTTTGTCCACTGACCGCCCTTGAAGCCTTCCCATTCCTGTGGCATCTGATTCATAATTGTTTTTCCTCCTTCAATCTTTCGCACCGCCCTTATGAGGCTGTGCGAAGCTATCTTCTGTGCTGTCCTTATGGGACGCACAAAGCTAAAAAGTATGTAGAATATGCCGTTATGTGCAAATAAATGCACATAAAATTTTATAGCAGACCTCAGAAAATTATGCTTTTAACATAAATGAGATCCGATAAACTATACTCAATCGGTATCATTTTAATACCCAAAAAAACAGACCTTTTTGCCTTTCGGCAGAGGATTCTGTCCACTCTATTCAGCTTCATTATTATAATACAACATATGCACACATTTGTCAAGTGGTTTTTATGGTATTTTGGCAATTTTCATAAAAAATTGACCTGTATTTCACCGAAAACAACAGCCGCCGATACGAGATCGGCGGCATTTGGTTTATTTACGCATAAACTTTAGTGAACCAGCTTGTTTCCGCACTCTGCGCAGAACTTTGCAGTTTCGCTGGTGATCTTAGCTCCGCACTGGTCGCAGAACTTGATCTTGGGCTTTGCAGGCTCGGCAGGTTTTACGGGTGCTGCAGGCTGTACGGGCTTTGCAGGCTCAAAAGGCTTAACAGGTGCAGCGGGCTGTACGGGCTTTGCAGGCTCGGCAGGCTTAACGGGTGCAGCAGACTGTACGGGCTTTGCAGGCTCAGAAGGCTTTACAGGTGCAGCGGGCTGTACGGGCTTTGCAGGCTCGACAGGCTTTGCGGGTGCAGCGGGCTGTACAGGCTTTGCAGGCTCGGCGGGCTTTGCGCTCTCGATAGGCTTGATGGGCTTGACCTCGGGAATTGGCGAGACTACGACCTCAATAGGCTTGATGGGCTTGATAGGCTCGGGCTTCTTCTCGGGAACAGGCTCCTTCTTTTCGGGAACAGCCTCCTTCTTCTCATGATTGGGAGCTGCGGCAGCCTTTTCAGCTTCCTCGGCTCTCTTTCTTGCCTCTTCGATGTCCTTGCGCTCCTGCTCAAGCTCCAGAAGTTTTGCTTCCTCGGCAGCCTTGATCTCCTCGGCTTCCTTGAGCTTTGCGTCGGTCTTGGATTTCTGGATAGCGGCAAGAACGCCGTTTAATACCTTTGCAGTGGCTTCAAAAAGCTTCTTTTCGATATTGGCTGGAAGCTCTGTTGCTTTTCCGCCTCTTTCGATGACCTTGAGCGATGCACCGAACAGACCTCCCTTGCCCTCAAATCTCTCGATCTGATCAACAGGGATATGGAGCAGACCGCTGGTCTTGCCCATTCCGTAAAGGAAGTTTGTGGTGAGCAGGTAGGAGTCCTCGGGATGACCCGGAGTAAATTCGTGTGCCACAACAGGCAGCTCGAACTGCTCTGTTCTTGCATATGTGTTCTGTATCTTCACATAAATGCTCTCAAAGGACTTGGAAATTCCGGGGATATAGAACTGAGACTCTCTGATGTTGTTCTCGTCCATAAGCTTTTTGAGAAGCTGTACGTAGCCGTCTCTCTCCATAGTCTTGAGATTTGTGATATGAAGCTCGACCTGAGTGATAAAGCGCTTTCTGTTATCCTCGTCGATATCCATTTCATTGATATCCTTAATAAGCTCGAAGCTGCGGTGTTCCCCTGCATTGCCGAGATTTTTGCACTTTTCCGCAAGGATATTGGCTTCTGCCTCGCGTATCTTGGATCTCACTCTGCCGATGTATCTCTGGAGCATATCATCGGAAGCGTGATTTTCATTCTTAGTGATTTTCTCAAGGAGAACGATAAGGTCTGCACGGCTCATAGAATTGATATTCTCGGTGAGCTTTGAATAATACTGGACCTGAAGATTTGTGACAGCATCGTCGATCTTCTTGATGTAGGGGAAGGTCACCTCGGGTATGAAATCGCCCTCGGATATCTTCTCCTTGATCTCGGAAAGCTTCTTGATATCATGCTTTGAAATATCGCCGCATAGCTTGTCAAGCTCTTCCTTCTGGAGGAATTCTCTGCGCTCCTTGAGCTTTGCTGCGGAAGCCTCGTAAAGCTTTGGGTCAAGGGCAGGCTTGCGCTTATCAAGCTCGTCCTCGAATTTATCAAGCTCCTCTGCAGTCAGCTTCTCGATAGATGCCATCTGCTTGTCAAACTCAGCCTTGTCGATCTGCTTGAGACGGCTCTCGATCTGCTCGGCATATGCCTTGCCCGGCTCCTTGTATTCGGGAGTTTCGCTGATAGCTATCTTCATGCTCATCAGCTTATCCTTGGGAGCGCTCTGGATATTCTTGCACAGGTCTGCAAGCTCCTGCTTGATAAGGGTCTCGGTGCGCTCGTCTATCTGCTTGATGTACTTAGCGGAAAGCTCCTTGTCGAATTCTCCGCTTGAAAGAGCCTCTCTGAGCTTGGAAAGCTCCTTTCTGGGTGTGGTGGCGATATTCTTGCAGAGACTCTCCATTTCGGACTTCATAAGAGCAATTTCCTTGCTTCTGATCTTTTCCAGATAAGAAGCGGTGTTCTCCTTCTTGAAGCCCAGAGCGGCGATATCTGCGGAAAGCTTTTCAAGCTCGGGCTTTTTAAGCTTTTCAATGTCCTTACACATTGCGTCAAGCTTGTCGGTCTCGATCTTGTTGAAGCGCTTTTCGATGTCGTCAAAATATTTCTTAACATATGCAGGGTCGAACTTCTCGTCTTTGAGCTTTTCGGTAAGAGAAGCAAGCTCGGGCTTCTGCATATTTGCGATATTCTTGCACAGGTCGTCGGCTTCCTTGTTGTAAAGAGCCTTTCTGCGTGCCTTGATGGTGTCGAAATAGCCCGATGTAAGCTCCTCGGGGTACTTGTCGTCCTTAAGGGCTTTCTCAAGAGCGTCAAGCTTTGCAAAGTCCATAGAGGGGATATCCTTGCACAGCTCGGAAAGCTCTGCCTTGAGGAGAGCTTTTGCCCTTTCCTCGGTCATGGGAAGATACTTCTTTGCAATATCCTCGGGGCACTTTTCAGCCTTGAGTTCTTCTATTATCTTGTCAAGGTCAGCCTTGTTCATCTGAGGAATGGTGTCGCACTTCTTGATGAATTCGGCATTCTTTATCTCGGTCTCACGCTCGTCAAGCTGAGACTTGTACTTGTCGGTAAGAGCGGCAGGATATTTTGCGGAGGCGATAACGGCTCTGAGACTGTCTATCTTTGCCTTGTCCGCAGTCTTTATGCCTGCAAAAATGCCCTCCACTTCCTTGGCAAGTATCTCCTGCTTTCTTGCGGCGATGTCCTTTTTGTAGGGAGCCTTGAGAGCCTCGCGGCACTTTACGGCATCAAGCTTTGAAAGCATATCATCGAGAGCCTTGTTGTCGGCTTCGGAAATGCCCTTGCACATTGCGGTAAGCTCTTCTCTTGCAAAGCTGTCTCTTGCTCCTGCTATCTTTGCGGTAAAGTGACGGGTGAACATCTTGTCATACTTGCCCGATGCAAGCACCTTTTCAAGCTCGTCAGCCTTTGCCTTGTCGGGGATAGACTTGAACATTTCCGAAAGTGCTTTCAGCTGAGCGGTGAGGACAGCGTCCTTTACCTGAGCGATATAAGGAGCGGCAACCACCTCGTCAAAGGAAGAATCGGAAATTTTGCCCAGAATAACGTCAAGCTCTTCCTGTGTTTTGAGAGTAAGGCCCGTGCAGAGGAGCTTCAGCTGATTTTCCTCGCAGTTATTCATTGCAAGCTTTATTTTCAGCAGATATTTGCCCGTTGTTTTCTTATCGAGCTTCATATCATAGATGTATTTGCGAAGCTGCTTGAGCTCATCTGCATCAAGTGCCGAAAGGTCGGAGCATTTATCTGCAAGCTCAGCCTCGTTCTTCACAGCCTTTTCCATATCGGCAACGGTGTCGAATACTGTACCGTTATAGGTGCGTGCGGCGATCTCGTATTCCTTGCAGTATGTATCAAGCTCCTCAAAAACGGGAGCGTTTTTCAGCTTGTATTTTGCAGCGGCAGCCTTGATATCCTCGGAGATAAGAGCGGCTCTTGCGCCTGCGCAGTTAAGCTTGCCCTCTGCGTCACGGCAGTCGGCAGGGATATAGGACTCAGCCAGATATTTGCCAAGCTCTGCAGGTGTGAGAGCAGAGCTGTTCCAGAACAGGGAGATGTTCTCAACAGCCTCGGCGTCGGCAGGAGAAGCGGCTCTTGCCATATTGAACACCGCAGGATATGCGGGACGCACTCTGAGCAGAGCGGCAATGTCCTTTTTAAGCTCCTCGGGAGAAGCTGTGGAAAGCTCAGCTGCCTTTAAGCCGTCGGCAAATTTCTCCTTGTCGGGAGCGCTGTACTTAAAGCCATAGCTGTTCTTTTCGGAAACAAGCTTTCTGAATTTCTCCTTGAGAGCGGCAGTATCGTCGGAAGTGTATTCCTTTTCGTCAACAGAAACACCGCACTTCTTGCCAAGCTTAACAAAAAGCTTTGCGGTATATGCCTTTAAATCGAAATCTATATCTGCGGACTTGAATGCAGCTGCATGAGGCTCCATATCCTTTACGAGCCTGTCGCAGAGCTGTACGCCTCTGTCAAGCTCCTTGCAGCGGGATTCGTTCTTGTCACAGGAAATTTTCGTGCCGAATATCTCAAACTCGGTCTCGCCGATTATCTCGGGAGAAACCACCTCGGATATAAGCTCGTCAAGATAGCCCTCGGTCTTTTCCGCAACGTCCTTGTCGGAAAGCACCGCAGGCTCCTCGGGAGTACCTTTTTTATAAAGGAAATGGTTTGTAAGCTTCTTAAAGGGCTGGATAACGTTTGTAAGAGGGGTAACGGGAGCGTAGGGCTTTCCCTCTTTCTTCATATGCTCCTCGCTGATGATGAGGGTGTCGTGCTTGCCGTCGATCATCCAGTCCTCGGCTTCAAATGCGCCGTCAAAAAGGAGAGTGGCAATGTAAACCTTGCCGTTCTGAGCGGCTATATTTCTTGCCTCGGCTATTTTAAAAGGCTCAAAGCTGTCCCCGTCGGCGGACATAAGGAGCATATCGGACATACGGCATATGTCAACGCTGTTGCTCTTAGCCTCCTCCTGAGAGCAGGGAACGTAGATGACCCCATCAAGAAAAGGGTGACAGAAAAGCCGTCCGGCAGTGAAATACTTGTCGGTAAATTCGGCTCTGAACTCTGTGCAGGCAGCTTTGAAGCGGCTGTAATCCCTAAAAATTTCCACAGTTGATTCCTCCCGTTTGTAAACTTCCGTCCCGTTTTGACGGGGACGGAGCTTATTTTTCTTCTCAGCGTTATTAGCCCCATAAACCGTTAAAAAGGGCTTTTACCGCATCATATTATTAACATTATAACAAAAAAAAGGAAGTATGTCAACGTGAAGTTAGAGTATTTTATACAAAAATATTTTCAATTCATTTTGGTGGTTTTGCATAATGGGGTTTTATTCAAGACAAAAGTTCGAATAACCAAATGTAATTCAGAAGTAATATTGTAACCGAATTGTAATTGACATTTTTTGCAGAAATAGGTATAATAAATGCGGTACATAGTACCGAAGCAGCCTAACGGCAGGCGGCGTGTCTCTTCTTTCCCTTACAAATCCATATGGGAAGGAGGTGCATATGTATGTCAATACTCGAAATCTGTGCGTTGTCAGCACTTATTGTTGACATAATACGCCTTATCATAGATGTACTTGAATACAGACGCAATAAAAAAGACTGACCGCCCAAGTCGCACCTTGAGCGGTCGTTTCCTAACATCACGTTAGTGACATAATCTCGTACAAGGAGCACGCCGTATGCAAGGCTGCTTCCTTTATTTTCAGTATAACATATCACTGCTGATTTGTCAAGTTGTTCACAGCTTATTATTTATAATTTTAGCCTTCTTCGCAAGAAGAAGGCTATTTTGTGGGGTGGGAGATGGGATTCGAACCCACGATCTTCGGGACCACAATCCGACGCTTTAACCAGCTAAGCTACACCCACCATATAAAATGTAACATCGTTTTGGATGTTACATAAAATACGTTCCCATATGCAGAAGCCCGGGAACTACCGGAAAATGAAACAGTACAGCAAAGCTGCTGTACGGCTTCGGAAGAAATTGGCGCGTCTTACTGGATTCGAACCAGTGGCTTACTGCTTAGAAGGCAGTTACTCTATCCAGCTGAGTTAAAGACGCATATATATAACCCCGATAACCGGGGATTGTGGAGCGGGTGATGGGAATCGAACCCACGCGACCAGCTTGGAAGGCTGGAGTTCTACCATTGAACTACACCCGCAGATGAGGGGGTGTCACAAAAGGTGCATTTCGGTACTCACCTCAAGTGACGTTTTATATTATATCATACAAAATCCCCTATGTCAAGTGTTTTTTGAGAAAAAATATTCGCAAGGGAGATTATTTTTTTGTGCAATATAAGCAACTTTTCCCCAAAACCGCTTTATTCCGACACTTAGCTAAAAATATTCATTGACAAAGCCGCAGAAAAAAGATATAATAATAAGTATAAAAAAGCAAGGGTGCTGCATCTCCGTCGGGCACCTTGCGCTGACAGCGCCAATGCGGACGGCGAGATAAGCCCCGCACTTTCGAAAGGATTGATTTTAAAATGGGACTCACACTTACCGAAAAGATCCTCAAGGCTCACGTTGTTGACGGCGAGTTCGTCAAGGGCAGCGAGATCGGCATCAGGATCGACCAGACACTGACACAGGACGCTACGGGCACTATGGCATATCTCGAGTTTGAGGCTATGGGCGTTCCCAGAGTTAAAACCGAGAGATCTGTTGCTTACATCGACCACAACACCCTCCAGTCGGGCTTCGAAAACGCCGACGACCACCGCTTCATCGGCTCTGTTGCCAAGAAGCACGGCATATATTTCTCCCGTCCCGGCAACGGTATCTGCCACCAGGTTCACCTTGAGCGTTTCGGCGCTCCCGGAAAGACACTTATCGGTTCGGACAGCCACACCCCCACAGGCGGCGGTATCGGTATGATAGCTATCGGCGCAGGCGGTCTCGATGTTGCTGTTGCAATGGGCGGCGGCGCATACTATATTACATACCCCAAGATCGTTAAGGTTGAGCTTACAGGCAAGCTTTCTCCCTGGGTATCCGCAAAGGACGTTATCCTTGAAGTTCTCAGACGTCTCTCCGTTAAGGGCGGCGTGGGCAAGGTGATCGAGTACTGCGGCGAGGGCGTAAAGACCCTTTCCGTGCCCGAAAGAGCTACCATTACAAATATGGGTGCTGAGCTTGGCGCTACCACATCTATATTCCCCTCCGACGAGACTACAAGGGAATTCCTCAAGGCTCAGAAGCGCGAGGACGTTTACGTCCCCTTGTCTGCTGACCCCGACGCTGTTTATGACGAGGTAGTTGAGATAAACCTTTCCGAGCTGGTTCCCCTTGCAGCTTGTCCTCATTCTCCCGACAATGTCAAGACCGTTGAGGAGATAGGCGAGCTGAAGATAGATCAGGTCTGCATAGGCTCCTGCACAAACAGCTCCCTTATGGATATGATGAAGGTGGCTCACATCTTAAAGGGCAAGACCGTTCATCCCGACGTTTCCCTTTCCATCGCTCCCGGCTCCAAGCAGGTCCTCAATATGCTGGCTCAGAACGGCGCTCTTGCTGTAATGATAGACGCAGGCGCAAGAATTCTGGAGTCTGCCTGCGGTCCTTGTATCGGAATGGGTCAGTCCCCCAACTCAAAGGGCGTTTCTCTCAGAACCTTCAACCGTAACTTTGAAGGCAGAAGCGGCACAAAGGACGGTCAGATATATCTTGTATCTCCCGAAATGGCTGCAGCTTCCGCTCTCACAGGCTATCTTACAGACCCCAGAACTCTTGAGGGTACATTTGAATTCACAATGCCTAAGGAGTTCGTTATCAATGACAATATGGTGGTTCCTCCCGCAACTGAGGCAGAGATGGACTCCGTTCAGATTCTCAGAGGTCCCAACATAAAGCCCTTCCCCGAGACCGCTCCTCTCTCCGAGACTATCGAGTGCGGCTGCTCTCTCAAGGTTGGCGACAACATCACCACCGACCACATTATGCCCGCAGGCGCAAAGATACTTCCCCTGCGCTCCAATATCCCTGCTATCTCAAATTACTGCTTCACCGTTTGCGACGAGGCATTCCCCGAGAGAGCGAAGTCTATGGGCAAGAGCATTATCGTAGGCGGCTCAAACTACGGTCAGGGCTCATCCCGTGAGCACGCCGCTCTCGCTCCTCTCTATCTCGGCGTAAAGGCCGTTCTTGTAAAGAGCTTTGCAAGAATCCACAGAGCAAACCTCATCAACGCAGGAATCCTGCCCCTTACCTTTGTAAACGAGGCTGACTACGAGAACATCGCTCAGGGCGACGAGCTTGTTATCGCTGACGTAAGAAAGGCTGTTACAGAGGGCAGAACAGAGCTTACAGTTGTAAACAAGACAAACGGCAGGGAAATACCCGTTCTCTGCGAGCTTACAGGCAGAACAAAGGATATCGTTCTCGCAGGCGGTCTGCTTGACTACACAAGAGAAAGCCTTAAATGATTGACACAACACATACGTTCAGTTTAAGAGGCAGACATAATATTGACCCTGAGGATTTCAAAGTCCTTATGGTGATGTTAATAATCTTCTGTATTCTTTACGGCGTTATGCATAAACTCTTTCCCGATATGGATAAGAAGAATCGTGATACTATCCTGCAAATTGCAGGCGCAGTGCTTATCGCAATAGGATTATGTATATCATGGAAAATGAAAGAAGCTCTCTGAGCACAAACAATATCACAACGGCACGGTGCGGTATGGACTGCACCGAATGCCGCTTTGCGGTTGAAAACGACTGCCCCGGCTGTCCCTATTCCCAAAGCCCCTCGGAGCGGAAAATGCTTTTCGAGGACGAGGAATGTGAGGTAGGCATATGCTGCTGCGAAAAGGGGTATGACCACTGCGGAAAATGCCCCGATTTTCCCTGTGACACACTTAAAGCTGTCAGCCTTGACACCGAAACGGGAGACGGCGGCGCACGGCTTATGCGGCTTAAAGAGATAAGGGACAGAGAATACCGCATAAAGCGGTCAAGGATCTCATTTCCACTGACAGGCTTCTGTCTGGGTATCAGTCTGGGTATCATCATCGGCTGTATCACGGGAGATGTTGTCTTGATGACTGCGGCAGGCATTATCTCGGGCACGGGGCTGGGCGTTATGATAAGCGTTTTCAAAGGAGACAAGCGAAAATGAATTACCTGAAAATAAAAGCGGACAACGACAGGATATTTGCCGAGGGCGGTTTTGAAATGCGCTCCGAGTATTTTGAAAATGTCCCCATAACCGAAAATCCACGGGCGGCAAGGTACAATATTTCCGAAAATCTTCTCCCCCTTACAACTACCGAATGTATTCTGCAAAATAAGGGACGGAAAATCCTTGCCCTTAATTTTGCAAATGCCAACTTCCCCGGCGGTGCTTACACCATGGGAGGAAATGCACAGGAGGAAGCCCTCTGCCGCTGTTCTATGCTTTACTACACCATAAAGAAATGCGGCGAATATTACAATAAAAACAGGCTTCATGTCCTGCCCGATTACACCGACGGTATCATCATTTCCGAGAACGTTCCCGTAATACGGGACGACAGCGGACAGCTTCTCGATGAGCCTGTGATGTGCGGCTTTATAACCTGTCCTGCGGTCAACAGGCGGCTTGCATTGCCTATGTTCGGCGACAGGAAAATCACGGAGACTATGAAAAGGCGGATAGAAAAAATCATCTGTCTTGCGGCTTCAAAAAAGCCCGACATCGTTATCCTCGGCGCATTCGGCTGCGGCGTTTTCGGCAACAAGCGAGAAATGGTCTTTCCCCTGTTTGAACAGGCAATAACCGACTTCGGCGGCGAATGTGAATTTGTATTCGCAATTCCCGATTGACAAAATCATTAAATTTACGGAGGTACACCAGAAATGGCAGATAAAATCAAAATGTCCACTCCTCTCGTTGAGATGGACGGAGACGAAATGACCAGGATCATCTGGAAAATGATAAAGGATATTCTTATCACACCTTATGTTGAGCTCAACACCGAATACTACGATCTGGGTCTTGTTCACAGAAATGAGACAAACGATCAGGTAACTGTTGACTCTGCTGAGGCTACAAAGAAGTACGGCGTTGCTGTAAAGTGCGCAACTATCACCCCCAACGCTCAGAGAATGACCGAGTATGACCTGAAGGAGATGTGGAAGTCCCCCAACGGCACTATCAGAGCTATCCTTGACGGAACAGTTTTCAGAGCGCCTATCATCGTAAAGGGCATCACTCCCCTGCTCCCCACCTGGACAAAGCCCATTACCATTGCCCGTCACGCTTACGGCGATGTTTACAAGAACACCGAAATGCAGGTTGCAGAGGGTTCAAAGTGCGAGCTGGTATGCACAGATGCAGAGGGCAACGAGACACGCTCCCTTATCTATGATTTCAAGGACAGCGCAGGCGTTATCCAGGGTCTTCATAACAAGGACAACTCCATAAGAAGCTTTGCAAAGGCTTGCTTCAACTTCGCTCTCGATACAAAGCAGGATCTGTGGTTCGCTACCAAGGACACCATTTCCAAGAAGTACGACCACCGTTTCAAGGACATCTTTGCCGAGATATACGAGGCAAAGTACAAGGAGAAGTTCGAGGCTGCGGGCATTGAATATTTCTACACCCTCATTGACGACGCCGTTGCAAGAGTTGTTCGTTCAAACGGCGGTTACATCTGGGCTTGCAAGAACTATGACGGCGATGTTATGTCCGATATGGTGGCTACCGCATTCGGCAGTCTGGGCATGATGACCTCCGTTCTTGTATCTCCCGACGGAGTTTACGAGTACGAGGCAGCTCACGGAACCGTTACACGTCACTACTACAAGCACTTAAAGGGTGAGGAGACCTCCACAAACTCCGTTGCTACCATCTTTGCATGGTCGGGCGCTCTCAAGAAGAGGGGCGAGCTGGACGGCAACAAGGAGCTTTCCGATTATGCCGAGAAGCTTGAGAAGGCTACTGTTCAGACCATTGAAGAGGGCGTTATGACAGGTGACCTGTACGTACTCTCTCATCTCGAGGATAAGAAGAAGGTCAACACCGAGGACTTCCTTCTTGAGATAAACAAGCGTCTGGCTGCTATGATGTAATAACAGCGGCTCGGTAACGGCAGAAATTTATTTTAGATTTAACAGATCTTGTTGGGACGGGTTTTTCCCGTCCCGCATTATCTGCATTTGTGAAACGGGACGGGAGACCTGTCCCCTACAAAGCTGCAATGAATATGCCCGATATGATCCAATTTGGTTTATCGGGCTGTTTTTAGTGCTTGAATGTACTTGATCGTATAAGCGGATATTGCCAAGGGACAGCACGGGCGGTTTTTAGAGTCGACCTTTAAAGGAGAATGAAATGAAAAGATCAAAATATATTGCAGTAATTTTTTCTGCACTTATGCTGAGTGCTTGCGGTGAAAGCAGCGAGCCTGCAGCTTCCGAAACAACTTTTTCCGAAACAACCGAAGCCGCTGATGAAGTTACCTCTGAATCTGAGATGACAGCATCTGATGAAACTACCGCTCAGACAGCAGAACTGACTTCAATCACCGAAGAAAGCTCCTCTGCTGTTACCGAAAACGTATCCGATACAGCTGTTGATCTCATAAGTGACAGACCCTTCGGAATATATGAGGTCGAAATAAAAGATGGCGCTCCCGAGATATGCGATCTTGATGCAGTCAAGGCAAGGCGCAGAACGGATATGGCTGAGCATTATACAACATGGCAGGAAAGTAATAGCGTTAACAATTGGAATTTTGACGAATATTCAGATGCGGCAGATCTTATCGAAAAGGAGTTTGGATATTCTTTTGAAAATTCTGCTCCGGTAACCACTTATGTTGAGGACGATTTTGACCTTGACGGTAATCAGGAGTATTATCTTTGCATGGCGGAGTATGTTGTGAAACCATATTTAAATGGGTCAAACGCCTATGAGGCGGCAATCGTGACTTCAGTCTATTATATAGACGATGATGGGACCGTTATGAATACTTTCAGTAAGCTGGTGCAGATGTGTACTCCCGAACCACTTTATGGCGATTCGGCGGAAGATGCACTGAACAATTATCTGAATCCCTATTCAGATGAAAACAATCTGAAATTTCAGATCGAACGCGGTTACGGTGATTTTCTTGCTCCCCTTGTCATTGACAACGGCGACAGCAAACATCTTCTATGGAAAAACGGAAATGATTATCCATCCGATTGGGGTGCTTATATTTTCTCGGGTGATAAAAGTATCCGTGTTGAAATATCTTCCCCCTCTGCGTCGCTTGGCGGATTTTATGAATGGGGCAGTGCGCCCGAAGATGTGTTCTTTACCGAAAGAGAAAAGTTCGGTGAGGATTTCTGGGCTACCGAGATAAATCTCGCAACAAAGCTTGACCTTTATACATATCCCGAGATCAACGGCAAGGTAAACACGCTGAAATGGGACGGTCAGAATTATGTTTATAACATAGTAGAGCGAAATAATAATTCATCTCTTGAGAGCGGACCTATCGAATGGAAATGAGTTTTTCATGATGCCGGTAATCGGACGAGCTGCGAGTATATTCAGAACGCAGAATATATGATGCGGGGGGTCGGCGGCAATGCTGCGGACTGCCCGCTGCTTATTCGGAATGTTTTTTTCAAAGGAATGGTCATATGGCAAAAAAAGAGGAAATATCCTCCTCGGTAATAAAACGGCTTCCCAGATATTACCGCTTCATCGGGGAGCTTATAAATCAGGGACGGACAAGGATATCCTCCGCCGACCTTGCGGAGCAGATGTCACTTACAGCTTCTCAGATAAGGCAGGACCTTAACTGCTTCGGCGGCTTCGGACAGCCGGGGTGCGGCTACTCCCTCCCCGAGCTTTATTCGGAGATAGGTCATATCTTAGGGCTTGACCGCCGCAGAAAAGCGGTGCTTATCGGAGCGGGAAACCTGGGACGTGCCATTGCCATTCATATGAATTTCGAAAGCTTCGGAATGGAGCTTCGGGGCATTTTCGACGCAGACGAAAACAAGACAGGTCTTACAGTTGCGGGTATGAAGATACTCCCCATGAGTGAAATGGGGGAATTTATAATCAGGGAGCGCCCCGAGGCTGCCATTTTATGCATTCCCAAGGAGTCGGCGGAGGAATGTGCCGATATGCTGGTGGGCTGCGGCATAAAGGCTTTCTGGAATTTTTCCCACTTTGACCTTGCCGCAAAGCACAAGGATATTGTGGTGGAAAATGTCCATCTGGGTGACAGCCTTATGCTTTTATCATACGGACTGACCAATTCCGAAAATGATTTTTAGTGCAAAATATAGTATTTTTTACTAAAAGCATTGATTTTTTGTTGAATGTGTGATATACTTATAAGGACATACCGATTTTGAGACATTTTTATTTTAACTTTGAAATTAACCGTACCCTTATGTGGTTCGGACTGGAGGAAATATAATGCCATATCCTATTATTACACCGTCTTATTTTCAGGAGCTTGCCGAGGACAAAACGCTTGAGGAAAAGATCCATTACAACATTCTGACCTCTCCCAGCGCTATCGAATATGTCTTCCCCATCTATCAGAAGCCGCTTCTCAAAAAGCTTATGGATACCCCGAATATCCTCAGCTTCAAGATGACAAACCTCAAGCCCGAACACGAAGAAGAGTTTGCCAAGCAGGGTGCCGAGCTTGTGGAAAGATTTCCTCTGCTCGTTCATTATTGGGATTTCAAGGTTCTCACTATGCAGATCCTTCAGAACAGAAATTTCGTTTTCGAAAAGCGTATGCTGCTCCTTAACTACGCCTACAAGACCCTTCAGGGTATGCTTGACAAAACAAGCGGCGAGGAACAGGACAAATATATCGCCACATTCCTTCGTGATATGAACGTTCCCAAAAATCAGGACGCTGTTATGAAATATTTCGAGTCCATCACTCCCAACTTTGCATACAGCCTCTGCGACGGTCTTTCTCTGCTCAGAGCGCTGCCCACATCGGAGGAATACGACAAGCTGCTCGATACCGTATTTGCTTCCGTAAACTGCGACAGGGCAATGAAGGAGTTCAAGTTCGACAAGGACGTTTATATGCCTATGAAGAAGGCTTACTATGAAGACTTCCTTAAAAACGGCAGAGAGCATTACATCGAGCAGGTTATGGTAAACTATGTATGGACATACTGTATGCCCTATGCGGACTCCACCTCCAGCCTGTGGGATAATTTCATATTCTTCAATACTCTGTTCAATACCATCAAGGTGCTTCTCACCTGCGCTACTTACAAGGCTGAGGACAAGGACGAGGCATTCATCAACGCTGTCACCGAATTTGACAAGGCTCTCAGAAGGACCAAGGGCAGCATCGTAAAGCTCATTGCCGCTGCCAATGTCAAGGAAGGTCTTGCCACAAACGGCGATATGGCTATCCTCTCTATGAGCTGATAAGAACCTCATATATACACATATCCGGCGGCGGGAGCTTTACTCTTGCCGCTTTGTTGTCTGCATAAGAATTACACTAAAATAAGGTTGGTATAATAGGAATGGACATTGACAAGAAGCTTATCTCTCTGCTGAAAAATGCCGCTGACGAGATAAGGAGATCCGTTATCGGCAAGGATCAGATAATCATAAAGATACTGATGACCGCCTGCGCAGGGGGACACATTCTCCTTGAGGATATCCCCGGGGTGGGAAAGACCACTATGGCGGTAGCTTTTTCAAAGGCTCTGAGCCTTAAATACAATCGTATGCAGTTCACTTCTGACGTTATGCCTGCGGACGTTACGGGCTTTAATATCCCCAACCGCTCTACGGGCGAATTTGAGTGGCGCCCCGGTGCGGTGTTCTGCAATCTCTTTCTGGCTGACGAGATAAACCGTACCTCAAGCAAGACCCAGTCGGCGCTCCTTGAAGCTATGGAAGAGCGGTCTGTTACCGTTGACAGCGTTACAAGGGCGCTCCCAGACCCATTTATCGTTCTTGCAACGCAAAATCCCTGCGGCTCGGCAGGCACTCAGATGCTCCCCGAAAGCCAGCTTGACAGATTTATGATTCGCCTTACTATGGGATATCCCGAGGAGGCAGATGAGGCGGCTATTCTAAAGGCGAAGTCCCAAAAAAGCAGCATTCCCGAGGTAAGTGCGGTGATGACTGCCGATGACCTTATAAAGCTCAGAAATGCCGCTGACGAAGTTTTTGTCAGCGATGAGATATTCGACTACATCGCAAGGCTTTCGGCGGCTACGAGAAAGGACAGCCGCCTTGAGCTGGGCGTAAGTCCCAGAGGCTCTCTTGCGGCGGCGGCTATGGCAAAATCCGCTGCCATGTTCAGCGGCAGAAGCTATGTTATCCCCTCGGACGTGACCTATGTTTACGCCGATGTATGCGCCCACCGCGTCATTCCCGCAAGAGTGAAGGGCAGGCTTCCGGGCGACGGCGAAGTGCGGCAGATACTTGAAAATATCTGCGGCGGAGTTTCCGCTCCAAAGCTGTAAAAGGAATTTTTTATGACAAGATTTCTGTATATTCTCATTCTTATCGGCGGAGCGGCTTTTTACCTGCTTTTCGCCGATACACTTTCCTTTGTGCTGCTCATATCCCTTATCATTTTGCCTGTGATACTTCTGGTGGAGCTTATGATAAGCTCGGCATTTCTCAAATGCTCGGTCAAGACGGAAAGGGTCACTGCCTTTCGGGGAGAAGCCTGCGAGGCGGCATTTCGCATTTCAAACAATTCCGTATTCCCACTGCCCAACACAAGGCTTCGGATAAAGACCGTCTGCTATCCCGGGAGAGAGGTTAGTTTTTCCACTGTTAATATCCCCCTTCCCGCTTTGCGGACGGAGACTGTCACCATTACCCTCGGCTCGGAGCATTGCTGCAGGGCGGAGATAACGGTGGAGAGCGTTAAGATATACGACCTGTTAAGAATATTCTCCGCAAAACGCTTTAAAAGGAAAATGAAATGCACCGCTTATATAATTCCAAAGCTGAGAGAGCATTACGCCGAGGAGGCAAATGCGCTTCTGAACCGCTTCGAAACAGAGCCTTCCGAGGACTCGGAGACTGTGAGGGAACAGGGAAACGGCACTCCCGGAGATGTATGCGGCTTCAGGGAATTTCTCCCCGGAGACAGGCTGAGCCTTATGCACTACAAGCTGAGTGCAAGGTTTGACAAGGATATCGTGAAGATACTGAGCGTCAGCGGCGAGACAAGGTTTCTCCTTACCGCAGACCTTTCCTCCGACGATCACGACAAGCGTGACAATGCTCTCGAGCGGCTTATGAGCGTGGCGTATTACCTTGCTTTGCGGGGTGCGGAGGTATACACCGCTGTGCCCTCTCACATTGACCCCTTTTCCCACAGCTCCGAGGGGCTTGATGTTCTGACGGGGGAAAACGGCTTCTATGCTGTGAGGATAAAGGACGGCTCGGATTATTTTGCCGCCGCAAGGCTTTTCTGCGGCGAAAGCTTTCCTGCCGCTGAGGGAATAAGAGGATTTATTTATCACGATCTGTCCTGTGAAAAATGATTTATTAAGGAGGCGGAGCTTTGAATAAAAAAACCGAAAAAATGCTCCGTCCCGAAAACGGAGATTTCCCCGTTACAGTCACTCCGGGAATGCACGTGGGTGCGGGCAGGGTAAGGGTCATTTACCTTATTATGCAGGGAATTATCCCTTTGTGCGGTCTGTTCGGCTCGGTGTTTACTTTTCTCACCGCCTGCGAGGGCAAGGGGCAGTTTGTTTTGTCTAAAGGCTTTGCCGCTGTAACCATTTTATGCTTTTACGCAGTATTTGCACTGCTCTTTGCTCTGAGGGAACGGTTTCCCAAGGCATCACGGGGCATTTCCGCTTTTATCATCGGCGGTCTGGGAATTTTTGCCGCATCTAAATTTCGGTTTATCGTCAGGGGCTTTCAGTTTATCATAAACGGCTTTATGGGCGCTGCTTTCAGCAGATATGAAGATACGCCCTATTTCTTTTTGTCGGAATATTTCTTTGTTGACGGAAAATATTACGGGAACGAATACTGCGCGCGTATGGCTGCGGTATGCATTATCGGTATTATGGCATTTGCCGCCTGCAGCTTTATTTTAAGACCGAACGTTCTTATTTTTGTATGCGCCACCTTTCCTCTGCCCGAGCTGTGCCTTTATTTCGGTATGGTTCCCCACAGCTTCTTTTTCGGGCTGCTGGCGGCAAGCTGGTGCGGCGCGGCGGCGGCGGATATCTCAAGGCTGGGGCTTTTTTCCGACAAGGGCGCAGAAAAAATTTTTACCAAGATAAGCGCTCAGAGCGGCTTTGCGGCAGTGCTTGTAATGCTTGCAAGCTTTATCGGCGCATCTTTATATGCAAGCGCAATTGATTTCAAGCGTCCCGACTCGGTGAAGGAGTTCAGAAACAGCGTTGTGCTTTATATGCGTGACTTTTCATGGGACAAGTTCTGCCGTGACATAAAGGAGACTGTATTCCCCGAGGATAAAGGCAAGCTTACTCATGACGGAAAGCTTGGCAACACCGAGAGCGTTGAATTTTCGGGAAAAAATATGCTGGAGGTCACTCTCCCCTCCGACTGCAGCGGGCTTTATCTCAAGGGCTTTACGGGGGTAGATTACACAGGCTCACGGTGGGAAAAGGGAAATGAGCTTCCGAGGCTTGAGACAAACCTCACATCTCCCGAGTTTTTCAGCGCAAGAGTCTTAAAGCGTATTGACGATTTTTCCGCTCTCAGGTCAAAAAATGTTATCATCAGAAACACGGGAATAAGCAGCAGTGTGAAATATTATCCCGTTAATGCGGCAGGTCTGCTGGAGACTGACGGTGTTAGACGGCGATATGGAGTTTACTTCCCCGAAGGTGACTGGCGGAGCGTTATCATATCCCGTGCGGGAGACATTCCCCTTGATGAGGATATGGCGGCGGACGAGCTGAGAATGCGTGAGTATGCTTACAAGTACTGCCTTGACGTTCCCGAGACATTTACCGCTCATGAGGAGTTTTTTGAGGGCTTTGAGGGCGGCTCGGAGGCTGAGGTGCTGAGATATATCCGAAAGGGGCTGGCGGACAGGTGCGAATATGTGCTTGAGTCGGGAAAGAAGCCCTTCGGCGCTGATTTTGCACAGTGGTTTTTAACGGATAACAAGAAGGGCAGCTGCACCCATTTCGCTTCGGCGGCGGCTTTGCTGTGCAGGAGCATGGGAATTCCTGCAAGATACTGCGAGGGCTTTGTTATCAAGGAGGAGGACATTAAAAGTTTTCCCGAAGCGGAGGGCTACACCACCCTCAGCGTTCCCGACAGCAGGGCTCATGCCTGGGCAGAGGTTTATATTGACGGCTACGGCTGGCTTTCCT
The DNA here is from genome assembly GCA_017829005.1 of Oscillospiraceae bacterium. Lineage (GTDB taxonomy): Bacteria > Bacillota > Clostridia > Oscillospirales > Ruminococcaceae > Huintestinicola. Next base: position 46,410 of record JAGAJF010000078.1, read on the forward strand.
TTGAGGCAACTCCCGGCTACGGCAATATGATTCTTGAGCTTAATGGCTCGGAGGACAGCTTTGAGGACGCTCCCGTTTCGGAAATAACCTCAGTTTCCACCGAGGCTCCATTGTTTTCGGAAAATCCCGCCGTTACAAAGGCGGAGGGGGACATTGAGACGGAGATAACGGTCACGGAGACAGCCCATGAGACTACTGTTTCTGTGTCAGAAGGAAATGAGGCTTCGGTGCTTACCGACAGTCCCGAAACGGCTTACGGCGAGGAGGGGACAGAGACCGTTTTCGGAAATGGAGAAGTGGGCACATCGGTCTCCTATGTGGATAACGGACAGTCGGGGGGAGCTTCGGAAAGCGGTGAAACGGGCGGCTCCGAAGCTTCCGTGACCGAGGAAAGCGGCTCTGCCGAGCTTGCCCCGAGGAAGGAAGCTCCCAAGGCGCTTTTGGGTACGCTTGCAGTCATTCTTTCGGCGGCGGCTGTTGTTTTGATAATGCTGTTATCAAGAAAGCTTGTGTTCGGCGCAAGGCGAAAGAGACTTACAAATGCTCCCTGCAAGGCGGCGGCGCATATGTACAAAATGCTGCTGAGTGTTTCGGGTGAGGAAAATATTCCCGAGGTGCTGGCTGACAGGCTTGAGGCTGTGGGAGTTTCCAAGGAGCTTACTGAGGCGGTGGTGAACGCCGCCTTGAAGGCACGTTTCGGCGGCGGCATTGATATTTCCGAAGCGAAAGAGGCATATGCTGCTCTGAGTTCGGCAATGGAGATCATAAACAAGGACAAGGGTGCATTTAATTCTGCACTTTTATGGATAACGGCGAGGGACAGGTATATGTAAATCACGGGAGGTTTTTTTTCTGGAACGTATTCTTGAGCTTATATGCGGTGAGGACGGTATCACCCTTGAAAGGCTTCTGCGGCAAAAGGGTATTTCACGGCGCACCCTGGTTATGCTAAAGCGCACTCCCTTGGGCATTACCCGAAACGGGGAGCTTTGCAGGTCGGTGGATATCCTGCAAAAAGGCGACAGGGTGCTGCTTCGTATCCCCGAAAAGGAGGGCTGCAGGCTTGAGCCTAACCCTCATATTCAAGTCCCCGTGGTCTACGAGGACGAGGATATCATTGTTTACGACAAGCCCCCCGGTATGCCCGTGCATCAGTCCCCCGGGCATTACGGGGACTGCCTGGCTAATGTTTTTGCGGCAGAGTTTCCAAATTCTGCCTTTCGTGCGGTGAACAGGCTCGACAAGGACACCTCGGGGCTGTGTCTGGCGGCTAAAAGCAGGCTGGGGGCGAATATCCCTGCGGAGAACATCTCAAAGGTGTACTTTGCAGTCTGCTGCGGCGTTATCACCGAGCCCATGCGGATAGACAAGCCCATCGGGAGAATGGACGGCTCGGCTTTAATGCGCACTGTGAGATGCGACGGGAAACGGGCTGTTACAAATGTATACCCCGTTTCGGGAAACGATAAGTATACATTACTGAAAATTATTCTTGAGACGGGGCGCACTCATCAGATACGGGTGCATTTGAGCCATTCGGGCTTTCCTCTGGCGGGGGACGGTCTTTACGGCGGAGATATGTCCCATATCAACAGGCAGGCGCTTCACTGCGGTGAAATGAATATTATCCACCCTGTGAGCGGCAGGGAGATCTGTCTTTCTTCGACCTTGCCCGAGGATATGTCAGAAATTGTAAATGGTTTATAGAATTTGTACGGCATATACAATAATTACAAGTATAAATTAACGCTTTTGGAGAAATTATTAAGTCAGTATTGTAAAAATTGCAAGTATATGATATAATTACCATATACATAATCACTTTTTTAAAAGAGGGTTGAAAGGAAATGAAAATAAGATCTATCAAGAATCATATCATCATCGTTACGCTGATGATAGTTTTGATACCCCTTGTGATACTGGGAGTCTTCTGCTGCTCGTCAAATCAGTATTCCGCTACTAATCTTGCTACAAACAGCGTGGAACAGTCTGCTGCCCTTGCTTCACACCGTGTACAATGGGAGTTGGAAAGCTTTATTATCGTTACCGAGGAAGCAGGCTGCAACGCTGAGCTTGCAAATGCAAATACCTCAGACAAGCGCAAGCAGGAGATCGTTGATATGAAGGTGCTGCAGTACGGTATGGACAGAGGCTGCGCCATTAACAGTGACGGCATGGGCACCAACGGTATCGACTACAGCGACAGAGATTATTTCAAGAACGCTATGAACGGCAAGACCACCGTTACCGAGCCTATGCTTGCTAAATCAACAGGCAAAATGGCTATTATCATCGCCGCTCCTATCTGGGATAACGGCGTTGCGGGCAAAAAGGCTGTAGGCTGTGTTTACTTTGTTCCCCACGAGGAGTTCCTTAACGATATCGTGAGAGACCTGAAGGTCAGCGAGAACAGCACCGCTTTTGTTCTGGGTAAAACCGGCACCGTAATTGCCGATGTTGACAGCGAGGTGGTTGCTGCTCAGCAGAACCTTATTGCTGTTGCTGAGGAACAAAAGGAATATGCCGAGCTTGCAGGTGTTCATCAGAAGATGATCGCAGGGGAGCAGGGTGTACAGAACGTTAAAATGAACGGGCAGTCCTCTTTTATCGGATATGCTCCGATTGAAGAGACAGACGGTTGGTCTATCGGCGTTTGCGCTCCCTCTATGGACTTCCTCAGACCGACTCTCATCTGTATTGTTATCACCCTTGTTCTTGTTGTGATCGCGGCTGTTATCTCTGCTTTCAACTCCGCAAATATGGGCAAAAAGGTAGGCGGTCCAATTGCACTTTGCACCGACAGACTGAAGCTTCTTGCCGAGGGCGATCTTTCAAGCCCTGTTCCCCATATTGATACGGCTGACGAGACAAGAGTTCTTGCGGACGCTACGGAGCAGCTTGTGGGCGATTTTAACAGCATTATCGGTGACATCGGAAGAATGCTGGGCTCTATGGCTAACGGCGATTTCAACGTAAGCTCTGCCTGCGGCGACGGCGTTTACAAGGGCGATTTCCACGTGCTCATCGAGTCTGTCAGCGAGATTAACAGAAAGCTCAGTCACACCCTTTCTCAGATAAATACTTCTGCCGATCAGGTCTCCAACGGCTCCGATCAGGTTTCGGGCGGCGCTCAGAGCCTTTCTCAGGGCGCTACGGAGCAGGCTTCCTCCATTGAAGAGCTTACCTCCACCATTCACACAATTTCCGACAAGGTTGCCGACACCACCGACCACTGCATCAACGGCAAACGGCTTACCGAAGAGTCCGCTGAGTACATTGATGAGGCTTCTCAGTGCATGGGCAAGCTTACCGAGGCTATGCAGGACATCACCGAGGCTTCAAACGAGATAAGCAGGATAATCAAGGCTATCGAGGATATTGCTTTCCAGACTAATATCCTGGCGCTCAATGCGGCTGTTGAGGCGGCAAGAGCAGGCGACGCAGGCAAGGGATTTGCTGTTGTTGCGGACGAAGTAAGAAACCTTGCTTCCAAATCCTCCGATGCTGCTCAGGAGACGACTGTTCTCATTGAACGTGCCATCAATGCGGTGCAAAACGGCACGGGCATCACCGAGCAGACTGCAAGAGCCGTTTCCGATGTGGCACAGCGTTCCGAGGCTGTCAAAAATATTGTTGCCGAGATCGCTGAGGCAAGCACTGTTCAGGCTAATATGATCGCTCAGGTCACTCAGGGTATGGAGCAGATCTCCGGCGTTGTTCAGACAAACTCCGCTACTGCCGAGGAAAGCGCTGCCGCTTCCGAAGAGCTTTCCGGTCAGGCTCTTATCCTCAAAAAGCTGGTGGGCGGATTTAAGCTCAGAAAATAATATCGTATTTTTACATAATCCCGTGGGGCTTACCTGCGGGATTTTTTTGTCCGTATGGCGATGCTGTGCGGATTTTTTCTTTATTCTTTATTATTTATTATTTATTCTTTAAAGAAACGGCTTACGGCATTTTTTAATCATAATGTAAACGGGGCGGGGCACCCGTCCCCATACATTTTGCTTTGTAGGATATTATAAATTATGCACAACACGAAACAGATGTTTTTTATATAATAGAACAAACTTTCGTAAATTTGCAGAAAAGGCTTGACATTTCGGTACAGATGTGCTATTATATGATTATAACAAACAGATGTTCTGAATTTGCCAAGCAAATTTGTGTTTTTCGAACAGGCGGGATCTATGCTCCGTTACCATTATTTCCATTGGGTCATATCTTCTGAATTCGTTTGGAAGATATTATATTTTTTGCATAAGACAGAACTAATGTTTTTATGCGAATGAAACAAACTTTCGAAATTTTGCAAAAAAGGCTTGACAATTCGGCACAAATGTGCTATTATATGGTTACAACGAACGGATGTTTTAGAAATGGAGGTTTTTGATTGGTTAGACGTGAAAAATGCTTCTGCCCTGTCTGCGGTGACGAGGTTTCCTCGGAGGAGGTCGAGAGATTTGAAATGTGTCTCGACTGTTTCGCCGATAATATTGCGGGGAATGTTTCCGAGGGTATTCTCTTCGATTTTCTCAGAGAGTACGGCAGGGAATTCAGGGATTTTATTTTCGATAATTACGAATACTGAAATGTACTCGTAAGATAAAAAAGGGGTGGTTACATTTTATGAGAAAGATCACGAGAAAGGCGGTGCTTGGTGAGCTGGCGGCTATTGCGTTTTCCGATTTTTCTAAGTTTGCGGAAATTGCTGAGGGTGAAAACGGGGAACAGGTCATTATCCTTACCGACACAAAAAAGCTTTCCCCCGATTGCAGAAGGGCGCTGGCTTCGGTGAAGGCAGGCACCAAGGGCATTGAGATAAAGCTTTACGACAAGCTGAGGGCTCTAGAGCTGCTCTGCCGCATTTACGGAATTTACGGCGGCGAGGATATGGCTGAGAAGGACGCTGTTTCCGAGCTGAGGGGATTATTTGAAAGGAGTGATGTGTTTGGTCCGGGAATTGTCTCTGACACCTAAGCAGGAAGAAGTTATGCGCATTTCAACCTATGAGCCGAAAAGATGGAACATCTCGGTGGGGGCGGTGCGGTCGGGCAAAACTTTTCTTGACTTTTACCGCATTCCCAACCGCATTCTTGCCGCTGACGAGTCGGGGGCTATTGCTCTGGTGGGAAACACCGAGGGCAGCGTTTCACGAAACATAATTGACCCTATGCGGCAGATGTTCGGGGAAAAGCTGGTGGGGAGGGTAAAAAGCGGCGGTGTGGTAAGGCTTTTCGGGCGTGACTGCTTCATCTTCGGGGCGTTTCGCAGCGGCTGTGCGGACAAGCTTCAGGGTCTGAGCCTTTCCTACTGCTACGGGGACGAGATCACCACCTGGAGCGAGGACGTTTTCAGAATGATAATGTCGAGGCTTGACCGTCCCAATTCCATTTTCGACGGCAGCTGCAATCCCGCTTCTCCCGGTCACTGGTTGAAAAAATTCATTGACGAGGGGGTGAAAAACGGTTCGGTGCGGGCTTCTCAGTTTACCATTGACGATAATCCAAAGCTTCCCGTGAAATTCGTTGAAGGGTTAAAGAGGGATTATGCGGGGTCGGTCTATTACGACAGGTTTATCCTCGGGAAGTGGAAGAGTGCCGAGGGGGTCATTTACAGGGATTTTGCGGACGCTCCCGAGAAGTTCATTATCAAAAGGGTAACGGCGTCGGACATCATTATGGCGGACGTGGGGGTGGATTTCGGCGGGAATGGCTCTGCTACGGCGTTTAATCTGACGGGGTACACGGCGGGGTACAAGAGGATAATCACTCTTGATGAGTATTACAGGCAGGGGATAATTTCTCCTGCGGAGCTGGAGAGGGATTTTGTGAGGTTCATAAAAAAATGTCTCAGGAGTTATCCCGGTCTCAGAGACGTTTACTGCGACAGCGCTGAGCAGGTACTTATCAGGGGGCTTGAGAATGCGGCAAGGCGTGAACGTCTCCCTGTGGAGATTCACAATGCGAGAAAGGGGGACATCGGGCAGCGAATAAGGTTTTACTCATCGGTGATGAGCGGCGGCAGATACCGCATTGCTGCCAAATGCGTTAACACCATCAAGGCATTCTCCGAGGCGGTTTGGGAGTCGGGTGGGACGGACAGGCGGCTTGACGACGGTTCCGTTAATGTGGACAGTCTGGACGCCCAGGAGTATTCCACCGAGAGGAGAATGAGGGAAATTCTTGCGGCGGCAAGGTAAGTTAACAGGAGGTTTTATGGGCAATATCTTAATTGGGGCGGCGAGGGCCTTCCCCGATACTAAAATTCCCCTTGAAGAGGAATTTTTCAGAAATGTTATTGAGGTTTGTTCGGGTATTTACCGCGGCGAGCCGCCCTGGGCTTATGTGAAAAGGTCGGGGCTTTACGGTAAGGGGGAAAGGAGAATTTCTCAGCTTGGGTGCGCTAAAGTCCTTTGCGACAGTCTTGCTTCTCTTACCTTTTCAAGTCAGGCGGATATTTTCTGCAAAAGTCCCCTTCAGCAGGAATATGCTTTGCGCATTTTGCAGGAAAACGGCTTCTGGGAAAAGGCTCCCGCTTTTTTCAGCAGGGCTTATGCCCTTGGCGGCGGCGCTATGAAAATTTACATTGACGGGGGCAGGGTTTCCATAGATTACATCTCTGCCGAGGATTTTATCCCTGTGGGAAGCGGCAGGGGCGGTATCTGCGAGGGAATTTTCGGAAGCAGATTTCTTAGGGGCGGAAGGGAATTTGCCTTATTCGAGAGGCACGGAATGAAGAACGGTCACGCTGTTATTGACCGTAAGCTTTTTGAAATGAAGGGCGGTTCTCTTTCAGGCGAGGTCCCTGTTGATGCGGTCTTTGAGGGACTTTCGGAAAGGTCGGAATATCCTGCCATGGACGTACCCATGTTTGCCTATTTTCGCCCTGCGGGGGACAACAATCTGTCGGAAGGGTCTCTTTTGGGGCTTAGCTGCTTTGCTAACTGCACCGACACGTTAAAGGCGCTTGACATCGCTTTTGACAGCTTTTCACGGGAATTCGTGCTGGGTCGAAAGAGGATAATCGTGCCGAGCTCCTGCATTCGGACGGTGGTTGACCCCGACACGGGCAGGATAAGCAGGTATTTTGATGCTGACGACGAGGTGTATCAGGCGCTTAAATGCGACGAGGAACAGGACCTCAAGATCACCGACAATACCTGCGAGCTTAGAGTTTCGGAACACGTGGAGGCTATAAATGCGCTGCTGGACATTTTATGCTTTCAGGTGGGGCTGTCCTCGGGCACGCTGTCCTTTAACAGCTCCGCAGGGCTGCGGACGGCTGCGGAGGTCAAAAGTATGGAGACCCGAACCGAAATTACTATGCAGACTAACCGATGTCTGGCGGCGGAGCTTATCGAAAATGCTGTTAAGTGCATTATCCGCTGCGGTCAGATGTGCGGCGCGCTCCCCCTCGAGGAGGTGAATGTGAGGGTTTCCTTCTCGGACAAGCAGACCGTTGACAGGGACGAGATAATCGACAGGAACATTAAGCTTGTTGAAGCAGGGCTTATAAGTCGGGTCTCCGCTGTTATGGCGGCTCTGGAATGCTCCGAGGAGGACGCTGTGAGGGAGCTTGAGAAAATTGAAAAGGAAAGGGGTTTACTTAAATGAATGAGGAAATTTTAAAGGAAGAGGTCGTTTCTGAGGTTTCGGAGGAAGAGACTTCGGAAGAAGAGGTTTCCGAGGAAACCAATTCACGTGAGGAGGAGCTTATGGCTGCTCTTGCGGCGGCGGAAAGGGAAAATGCTTATCTCAGGGCGAAATGCGTTTGCGCCGAGCTGGGTGTGCCCGGGGCTATGACGGAGGACGTTATTTGTCTGGGCAGATTTTACGCAGAGAGAGACGGGGTGGAATTTGAGGAGGCGGCAAGAGCTGCATTCGGAAGAATTTCCGCTTCGGGGGGCGGTATCACCACGGGGGTCGCTGCCGAAAGATCAAAGGGTGAGAGCTTCGCTCTGAGAAGGGCTTTCGGGCTGAAAGGGTAAGCCCGAAGTATTCCAATAATCACACATCAATCAATTTTATTTTTAAATTTACGGAGGTATTTGATCTATGAACACTATTACACTTGCTAAGAAGTACGCATCTCTCCTTGACGAGACCTACAGAGAAAACGCTAAGACTGCTGTGCTTGAGTCCGACGCTGCTCTTGCGAGAGAGGGGGCTAACGCCAATGAGATAGTTATCCCCAAGCTCTCTATGGACGGGCTGGCGGATTATTCCAGAAACAGCGGTTATGTGGACGGCAATGTGAGCCTTACATGGCAGACTGTTAAGTACAGCTACGAGAGAGGCAGAATGTTCTCCGTGGACGCTATGGACAACGAGGAGAGTCAGAGCATTGCTTTCGGCGCTCTGGCAGGAGAATTTGTGAGAACCAAGGCTGTTCCCGAGCTGGACGCTTTCAGATTTGCTTCCATTGCGGGCACAAGCGGCATTTCCACGGAGTCGGGCGATCTTGCGACAGGCGAGGAGGCTGCGGCGGCTGTGAGAACGGCTGTCAGCGCTATGGACGCTGCGGAGGTTCCTTCCGAGGACAGGATCCTCTTTATCACCCCTGTTCTCAAGGGTATGATCGACGATATGGACACTACAAAGTCAAGAGCTGTTATGGCGGGCTTTGACCAGATCATAGTGGTTCCTCAGTCAAGATTTTACTCGGCTGTTAAGCTGAACGACGGCGTTTCAAGCGGCGAAGAGGGCGGCGGCTATTCTAAGGCGACAGGCGGCAAGAACATCAATTTTATGATAGTTCACAAGCCTGCGGTAATTCAGTTTACCAAGCACGCTCTCCCCAAGATAATCAGCCCTGCCAATAATCCCGATGCTGATTCCTGGAAGTACGGCTACAGAAGCTACGGTCTCTGCTCCGTTTATGCCAACAAGGCGGCAGGCATTTACTGCCACACTGCTACTGTCTGATTTATTCTTCGGGGGAAAGGGGGTGGTGCTGTTTGATTTTTCCCGATTATGATTTTTACAGGACGGTTTTCGGCGGCGGGGAGGAGGAAGAGGTCATTATGCCCTTTATCCGCTGTGCTACCGATATCCTCGGCGGAGTCGTTCAAAACTGCTATTTTTCCAAAGAGGAACAGACTGAGCTTTTCAGGGCGGTTTGCGCTCAGGCTGAGTTTATGTCCGAAAATGAGGGCTTTTCTTCGGTGAAGATAGGAGAGTTTTCGGCTGAATATGCAGAGAGCGGTACAATTTGCCAAAGAGCTTTTGCTATTCTTGAAAAGTCGGGGCTTTTATTCAGAGGTGATGTGGAGGTGAGGGTCTGATGCATATGCCGTACAGGCTCCTTGACGGGAGCTGCATCTTAAGGATCTATGGCAGCGGTGATATTTTCGGGGACAGAGAGGTAATTTCCGAAAGGCGGCTCGAGAGAGTCCGCATTGAGATATACCGTCAGAAAAATGCGGACAAAAACGGTGAGGCTGTTTTCTCCTGCGGCAGGGTATTTTATGACTGCGGCAGAAGTGTTCCCGAGGATATTGTTTTCTCGCAAGGCGGGGAATGCTCGGTGATAATCAGGGGTGAGGAATTTCGGGTCACGGAGATGAAATATCATTACGGCGGCGGAAGGCTCAGGTTTATTGTGATGGAACTTGCAGGCTGAGGCAGGCTGAGGCAGGCTGAGCCTGCTGCCGTTCGTTCTGTAATTTATTCGGGCAGCAGGCAGGCGGCTCGGTAACGGCAGGCTGAGCCTGCAGCTGTTCGTTCTGTAATTTATTCGGGCGGCAGGCAGACGGCTCGGTAACGGCAGGCTGAGCCTGCTGCCGTTCGTTCTGTAATTTATTCGGGCGGCAGGCAAACGGCTCGGTAACGGCAGGCTGAGCCTGCCGTCGTTCGTTCTGTAATTTATTCGGGCCGCAGGTAGGCGGCTCGGTAACGGCAGGCTGAGCCTGCAGCCGTTCGTTCTGAAATCTTTTTGGGCGGCAGGCAGACGGCTCGGTAACGGCAGGCTGAGCCTGCAGCCGTTCGTTCTGTAATTTATTCGGGCGGCAGGCAGGCGGCCCGGTAACGATACAATAAATGCCAAAATATCCAAATTTAAAGAATAAAGTTCGTTTGAAAGGAGGACGAAATGAAAATAGAAAGCAGTGAAAAGCTTTTGGAGGTGCTTTGCGGGGCAGCGGGAGTCGGGGCATACGGTTCGGGGGAGATCACTATTCTTCCCAAGGGGACCGGCGGCTTTGTTAAGCTGTATGACGGGGGCATTGTGAGGACTAAGGCGGTCATTTCCGCTTCTGGCTTCGGCGGCAGGAGAGATCTGCTCAGACTGGCGGACGGTGTTGCCGAAAAGCTTGCCGCTTTTTCGGGGGAAGGCATTATTAAGGTGATCTCCCCATTTCCTGCAGTAATTGCGGTGGCTGAGGAAAACGGGTTTATCCGCATTGAAAAGGAAATTGAGATAATTTACAGGGGGTGACTTTGTGACGGTGAGTGAGGCTTTGAACAGCTTTGGCGAGGGTGAATTCCTTGACCGGTTCGGTTATATCCTGGGAATTGATTTGTCCGAAAAGGGTGACAGCTCCCCTGAACTGTTTACGGCGGTGACTGAGGGGGTATGCGGCATTTCGGCAGATATGTCCCCGAGAGTCATCATCAGAGATTTTGTGGACGGTGACAGGGCGGTGCCTGTTTCAAAGAGGGCTGAGATAAGGCTTGAGTTTCTGCTTATTGCCGGTGACGGGGTGCAGGAGATGATACTAAATTCGGCTGAGAATGGCGTTCCTCTCAGGTGCGTTTATATGGGCGGAGACGGTGTGGCTTTCCTTGGGAATATGCTTGTTTCCGAGGCTCCCTCCGCTCCCTCGGAGGTTTACGGTATAAGGATAAAGGCGGTTTTTTCCGCTTGCTAAAAGGGGGTTATTTTTTGGGCGTTTATCTTAAAATAGGCAGCTTTGATGTGAGCAGGTTTATTACGGCTAACAGATACTCTGCGGTGACTTCTCCCGTTTATGACGAGGAAAGCGCATTTGTGAACATTTACGGAGAGAAAATTTGCACCAGAACGGGTCATGAGGTGACGGTCAAGGCGGTCCTTTCCGATGTGGACGATAATACGGCGGCAGGGCTTTCTGCAGCTTTTGAAAGCGAAAGCATAAGAGTAAAATATTCCGCTCCCGAGGAGAAAGAAGCGGATTTTTACGGGGTAAGGCTTTCACTTTCTCTGGATAGGGTATTTGGCGGAAAACAGTTCTGGACGGCGGAGATTGAGCTTCACGCTGCCTTTGTCCCAGAGGACTGTCTTTAGCTTAAACGAATATGACATTAAGATCGGCGGTATTCCCGTTGACGGCAGGGATATTGCTTCAATTCGGCTCATACGGCAGAGTGAAAATATGCCCATTAAGGGTATCGTCAGCTCCGAGCTTATTCTGAAGGTTAGGACGGCTGAAAGCTTTTCGCCCAATGCGGCGGTCTCCCTTACGGTATCGGGGGCGGCGGATATGAGCTTTTGTCCCCATTTTATTAGCAGCATAAAAAGGCGAGGGGGGCTTGTTACGATCCGTGCCTTTGACAGAATGAGAATGACCGAAAATGATTTCAGGGACAGCGCTTACAAGGAAGAAAATGAGCCTTATATCACTTCCCAGGTACTGGGGGATATTGCAGACCAGTGCGGCTTCAAGCCCTGTTCGCTGAGCTTTTCGGCAGTTCCCCGTCTTTATTACAAGGATATTCACGGGAAAAAGATAAGGGAAATTTTAAATCATCTTTCGGAAAACGGGGTGGGGGTATGGTACTGTTCCGATGACGAAGAGCTTAAATTCACCCCCTTCTTAGCTGCTTCGGGCAGCGTGGGTATTGACGAAGCAAAAAGCGCTCCCTTGTTCATTCACTCGGAAAAGGGTCCATTTACGGCTGTATATGCAAAAAACACAGCCACAGGAGAGGTCTTTTCCGCCGGGGACGGCACAGATTTCAGACACATTCTGAAGCTGTCAGGAAAGCTTTTTGACAGCAGCCTGACAGGAGCGGCAATGTCACGTATAGCACAAATGGTATGGCGCTCATTTTACTGCGCTCATGCTCATATTTCCGCTGCTCCCTGCGGTCTGACGGAGTTTATTTTCGGGGATACCTTCGGGCTTATTTCCGTAAGGACGGAGGTTTGCTTCGGGGCAGGTATGGTCTTTGCAAAGGCTGAAACTGCCGATATCTGCGAGGACGAGTCGGATTACACCGATCTTGTGGGGTATGAGCTTCGCAAGCGCATTGAGGCTGATCGGAAATACGGCAGCACGGTGCTTACCGACAAGGGCGTGGGCTTTACAAGTCACACGGGGAGCGACCTTGGAGAGGGGGATATCTCCTTCTTTTCGGCAGTTGGCGACAGGGTGACGGAATTTGAGGGGGCTATGCTGGACGGGGTTATGCCCGACAGCATTACGGCTCTTTCTGACACCATTACCAGATTTGTTTACGGAAATACGGCTTATATTTTAAGCTATGATGTGAGCGATGACGGTTCAAAAAGCAATATCAGGCTCGCAAGGGAGGAATGAGTATGAGTTTTATTGCGGGGTATATTCTGGGCAGCGGCACCAATCAGGAGATCGACCCGAGAGTGAAAAAGCTTGACGAAGCTCCCACCCTTTGGAAATTCGATATTGCAGACGGCTGGGACGTTCGTGTGAAGATAGCTTCCGATGTGGATAATATGCAGTATTTTCAGTTTGGAAACACTCACGGCGGAATTGTAAATTACATCACAGAGTGGTCCATCTACTACTGCGTTTATCTGAACAATAAGTTCAGATATGCAAGCTGCTTTACCAATTTCTGGACAAAAAGACAGGAAAATTATCAGAATGCGGATGTTGCAAACAGACTGTACGGCGTTTACGAATATTCGGGATTTCAAATTTCTTCGGGGGAAATGACCGTTTACAGAGGAGGGTCAAATTTTCTGAATCTGGAAGTGGCTGGCACTTATGTTAAAAGCGAAACGCCTTACAGCTGGACTCTTGAGGAGGAAAGGATAAAGGGTGAAACCTCCACTTCTATGGGAAGCTTTTCCCATTCGAAAAATGATTTCGGCGGAAGTCAGTACGGCGGAAGCTATATCGTAAACGGCGGCGCCGACGATTTTCTGCAGGCTGTTTACGGGCTGTATGCCGTATGCAGAAGCCTTGCAGATCAATAAAGGAGATTTTTTATGGAAGAAATTGTTATGGTCAGAGGAGATACTCTGAAGCTCCGTATCGAAAGCATCATATCTTCCGATGGTGATGAGTACATTCTTTCGGACACGGACGTGATATATATCGATCTGAGAAAAGAAAATGACCCAGGAACAGCGGTGATAAGCAAACAAATTACCGCTGCCGATCACTCGGAGGACGGACTGCCCATTGTTCTTTATCCCGGTGAAACGGCGGATATTCCCTTTGGCAATTACGTTTTTGATGTTCGTCTTGTGATCGATCCGGATAATATCTTTACTATTGTTCCGGCGACAAGACTGAAAATCGTCCGCAATATTACCGGGATCCCCAGGGGGTGATGATATGGCTGTGGTGGAAAAAGCTCTGACGGGCAATATTTCAAGGGTCTCACTCACAGGAGTGATAAATGCTTCGGCAGGACTTACGGGTAATCTGGATATGGGGAAAAAGTCTTCCGCTAATGATTACAATACTCTTGTGAACAAGCCGAAGATCAACGGTGTTGTCCTTAACTCGGACAGGTCGTTTGAAGAGCTGGGAGTTCACACTCTGACAAATGATGAGATACTTGAGATCTTAACAGAGGCGGGATTATAAAAAGGGGGTTTCTATGAAGAAATACACAAGACTTGACAGCAGCGGTCTGCTTTTCTTATCGGAACAGTTAATTGATCGCATTGACAATTCAAAGGTCAAAGTTGACAGTATCATTTCCGCTGAAAGCACTAATGACAAAGCTGCCGCAAGCAAGGCGGTTTATGATCTTGTGGCTGAAGCGATTTCGGATTGTGTTAAGGTCGAAGATATGCACGCTGTCACAAGCGCGGAAGTTGCAGAGATAGCCGGACAGGTATGGGGGTGATGAATACGGGCAGAAATAATTATCCCGATATGGCAGGAATACGTGCCATATTTGAAGAGGTAAAGAAAAGGACTGCAAATCCCAATCTGCTGATAAACCCCGATTTCAGGATAAATCAGCGCGGAATTTCGGGGACGTTTTCCGATACAGGGAAATATTTTGTTGACAGGTGGCGATTGGTGTCGGGAGCTGTCACGGTAAATTCGGACGGTACACTGACGCTGAACGGTTCTATTTGTCAGCCGCTGGAAAATGCAGTCGGGGCAAATGTCACCGCAAGCGTTTCGGCAGGAACGGCGGTTTATGACAATACCACACAAACATTTACAA
>JAGAJF010000079.1 GCA_017829005.1 Oscillospiraceae bacterium
TAAATTACCCTGTTCCCAGTTATTGGGGATATTCCCACCAAACGGCTCAAAATCCACAAACCAGGATTTAAAAATCGCCTGCGCCTGCTTCTCTAAATTTTCATTTATCCTATTATTTAGCCCAATTTTATCATCTAAGGCAGAGAGTACGGAAGCAATTTTTTGCTGTTCTTCTATATCTATGGGTACATAAACACTAAGCGTATGAATATGGTTTCTATTTAGCGTTGGAACCGCACTTCCCCCAGCATAGTTACCTAAATCAAGCGTTTGCAAATAATAGTAAATAAATATCGGATCAACATTTTTGTATTCTTTTATATAAAGTGAGGTATTATGAGACCAGCTTCTTCCTTTATATAGAAATGGTTTTCCAACATTACCACTCCGCCCAATGGTAATGCTTGGTGATTCCGTTGTATATTCATTGTGAAAACCAATTATGCCATTAGAACCCACAACAGGATACTTACCGCATTTCATTTTTGCCTTCGGTAAATCGTGTCCTCTCTGAAATGTTATTAAATCTCCAAGTTGGTATTCTTGCCATATACCCACAAAAATCACATCCTATCCAATATATTTTCTATGCGCCAGCTTCACATTACTCTGCTTCACCATTGCATATTGTAAAGTTGTGTCTATCCGTTGATGTCCGAGCAGACGCTGTAACTGCTCAATAGGCATACCCTTATCAATTGCCATTGTAGCAAGAGTTCGTCTGAATTTGTGCGGGTGTACCTTGTTAATACCGAGCTTTTTGCCAAGCTCACGGAGTCTAAGTTCAATGCTTCCGATTTTCAAGCGATTATGTGGAGCTTTAAGCGTCACAAACAATGCAGGATTATCATCTGTCCGTGAGTCAAGATAATTCTGCAAATGTATTTTTGTTCGGGCGTCAAAATATACCATACGCTCCTTATCTCCTTTTCCGAGAACAACACATTCACGCTCCGAAAAATCTATATCCTCACGATTAAGAAGCACCATTTCACCCACACGCATACCCGTTGATGCAAGCATATCTATCATTGCCAAATCACGAAGCTCAGTACAGTTATCACGCATAAGCTCAAGATTTTCATCGGTATAGGTATCTTTAACAGTCTTACTTGTCTTAACCTTATGAATGCGACGAACAGGACTTTTTATTATATAATCCTCGTCCTCAAGCCAAGAAAAAAAGCTGGACATAATACGCCTTATATTATCCATTGTAACCTTGCACGCCTTTTTCTGCGACTGATATTCCGCAAAGTAGCTGCGAAGGTTATCTGTCGTTATGTGCTGAACTCCTTTGCTAATCGAATCAAGTGCCGCTGTAATTGTTCTTTCATAATAATGCAGGCTTTTTTCAGAACAGCCCTCAATCCGCTTTGCCGACAGAAAAGCTGATAAAAGCTCTAGGTTTGTAGCCGTGCTGTCATTATTGACAGATTGGCTAACCTCAATGTCGGCAAAAAGCTGCTCAAGAACAAATCGAAGCTCTTTGAGCTGTGCATTGTCAAGATGTTTCAGCATACGGTGTTCAATTTCGGTAATAAGTTTTGTTTTCATAATCATTCTCCTTTTGGATATTTATTGGAGAACGACAAGCAACGGCTGTTCTGTGTAAAACCTCGCCGTTGATGAGGGTTTTATAGTATAAATGAAAATTTGCGGTGTAACGCTGCTTAGATTTTTATATTTGATACGTCTATTTCTCCGTTCATTAGTTTGGGGAGGAGAGTGTCACGAAGGTTGGAAAGGCGGTTGTTTTCAATACGGTTTGTTATAATCATTTCATAAATGGGATTTAATAAACTACCTACATCTTGATAATCCAATTTGCTTGGAATAAGCACTATTGATTTTGCTAATTCCTCTCTTTTTATATGTCCCATTGTTGTAGCCATATCAGCAGCAATCGCAATGAAGCGATTTAGATGATATTTTGTCCAGGAATAATAGAACCACTTATCATATTTTTTTGATGTTACTTTGAATAAATGCTGATTAAGACCACAAGTACCTCCGCACCAAAAATCTACTAATAAACTACCTGACCAAGAGAAGATAACATCACCGTCTTGTATTATGTATTCCGGCTTAATATTAGGAGAACATAACTCGCTATTTTCATCACATATTCCTTGCCGTAATTCTTTGATTTTGAGAACAGGCAAGCCAATTTCATTAGCATTAGGTCTGAATTTTTGCATTGCAAGACCATTTAAATAATCGGCAATTTCAAGTAAATTACCCTGTTCCCAGTTATTGGGGATATTCCCACCAAACGGCTCAAAATCCACAAACCAGGATTTAAAAATCGCCTGCGCCTGCTTCTCTAAATTTTCATTTATCGTATTGTTTACAGCAATTTTTTCGTCAATCAAACGTGGTATGATTGACGATTGCCGTTGCATTATATAGTCCATATCGGTAACTTCATATTCCATTATTGCGGCTTTATCACCACGAGGCATTTTAGTGCCTTTTGAAGTTTTCATTGAGTAATCAAAAAAAGCATCATCAGCTAAAGCGTAATGCAAGAAATCGGGTGAAATGTTTTCCTTTGCTCGAAATACAAGTACATCGTTAGAACATCCACCGTCATTTACAGCATACCATATTTTTTTAAAATATGGCCGTATATTTGAAACAAGAACATCATCTTTTTTATATGCAGTAACCTTACCTTCACTTGGGATAGATGACGGTGCTGTAACTCCGCCTTTATTAGGTAACATATTTTCAGTTGATATATAAGATGATTTCAGATTTTCATTTATCATTTCATTAATTGAAATCTTTGAATTAATCAAATCACATATATATTTTAGTTTAGATTTCATACCCGATCGCCCCCAGCTTCCCCCTGATCTCGTTTTCAAGCTCATGAGATTTAGCAAACATTTCGGAAAGCTCCGACGTCAGACGTGCCATTTTTTCTTCAAAAGGCTCTCCGTCGTCCTCCTGCTCCTCAATGCCAACATATCTGCCGGGAGTAAGAATATTGTCCTGATTTCCGATTTCCTCGGTAGTTGCAACAGCACAGAATCCCTTGACATCATCAAGTGTGCCATTCTGAAATTTTTCTACTGTTTCTGCAAGGAGCTTTATATCATCATCTGATAAATCCCTATGCTTACGATCAACCATAAAGCCCATTTTCCGGGCATCAATAAACAGAGTTTTGCCCTTCTGCTTTTTGTTTTTCGTAATAAACCAAAGAGTAACGGGGATAGTAACGCTGTAAAAAAGCTGTGTTGGCATTGCAACAATGGCTTCGATAAGATCATCTTCAATAATCTTTCTTCTGATATCACCTTCACCGCCTGTCTGTGTGGAAAGAGCACCGTTAGCAAGAACAAGCCCGATTTTCCCGTTAGGTGCAAGATGATGTATCATATGCTGAATCCACGCATAGTTGGCATTATTTGCAGGAGGCATTCCGTATTTCCATCTTACATCGTCCGCAAGATGTTCAGCCCCCCATGGGTGATAATTGAAGGGCGGATTTGCCAGAATGAAATCTGCCTTCAATGTCTTGTGCAGATCATTTGAAAATGTATCGGAATGATACGGTCCAAAATCAGCGTTGATTCCACGGATAGCCATATTCATTTTAGCCATCTTCCAGGTATCAGCCTGCGCTTCCTGACCATATACGGAAATATCTCCACGCTGACCGCTGTGAGCTTCGATAAACTTTGCACTCTGAACGAACATGCCTCCCGAACCGCAGCAGGGGTCATATACACGGCAGTTCTTAAAAGGACGAAGAATCTCAACAAGAGTTTTTACAACGCTTGAAGGAGTATAGAACTCACCTCCGCCTGTTCCTTCCTTTTCAGCAAAACGAGCAATGCAGAATTCGTATGTACGTCCGAAAATATCAGCATCGGCATTTGCTTCCGTAAGGTCAATTTTATTTGTGAAAATATCCACAACATCACCCAGAACACGCTTGTCCAGATCGGGATTTGCATAATTTTTCGGCAGAACATTTTTAAGCTTGGGGTTATCATTTTCAATTGCCTTCATAGCATTGTCGATAACCATTCCGATCTCGGGAGTGTGTGCGGCTGCCGCTATAGTCTTCCATCTTGATTCTTCGGGAATAAAGAAAACATTCTTTTCCAAATAAGCATCTTCATCATCTTCAAAGCCTTCACCATCGGCAACAAGCTCATTGTATCTTTTCTCAAAAGCGCAAGAAACATATCTGAGGAATATAAGTCCGACAATTACTTTTCTATATTCAGAAGGCGGGATATGCCCCCAAAGGACGCAAGCAGCATCCCATATTTCTTTTTCAAAGCCTATATTTGCATTTGTCTTTACATCAGCCATAATATCACCCTTTTTTGAATTCGTCAATGTATGCTATTCAAAATGATTATACATAGTTATAGTATATCACTCAATTTGCTTTTTGTCAACAATTGATGTATTTTCATGAATAAAAAAAGAAATTTATATAAACATACAAATACGAGTCTGAAATAATAAAAATATAAGTTACTTTCTTGGTTCATAGTTGTTAAGGAATACATGGGAAAATTTTTGAATATGTAAAGGAATTTAGGCAATGAAAAATACCTAACGCTTATTCTTCTATAGTCACAAATTGATTATTTGGTTGACAATAATAAAATTACAGCTGATGGACTATCCGAAATGAAAAATTGTAATATACAGAAATTTTTTGCTGACTGTTTGCCGACTATTTGCCGACTATTGATACGAAATGAGGGATAACGGCGGAATATGACAAAGCACGAAGAATGGCTTAACATAGCCGTTTATAGCATCTCAGAGAATGACGAAAAATGTCATAAAATGGCTCTCTCTTCATTCGGGACGAAGAGGCCGTGGGTTCGAGTCCCGTCACCTCGACCAGCAACAAGACCCTGCATATCGCGCATTTGCGCTGATGTGCAGGGCTTTTTATTTCATATTGCCGTTTTTGCCTTATAAAGCTGTTTGTCCCTGTACATTTCTGCGTCGGCTCTGGCGCATACGCTGTCCAGATCCTCTCCGCTAATGTATGCAGCCCCCAAAGCGCAGGTGTAGGGGGTCTTGCTAAGCTCTGAGCGGATATCAGATATGAGCTTTTCCACATCGCTCTGTTCCTTTTTTATGCACAGTATCATAAACTCATCGCTCCCTGTTCGGTAAAGGGTGCAGCCCTTGGAAATGACTTTGTCAATAGAATTTACGGCAGTACGGATGGCTTCGTCACCCTTGGCATGACCGCCTGTATCGTTTATCCTTTTTAAGTCGTTCAGGTCAATGGAAACGACCGCTGTAAGCTCTTCCCCGTGCTTTTCGGAATCAATGTAGAAGCAGCGGCGGTTAAGGGCATTTGTAAGAGGATCCCGCTTGAAGCTCTCCACGCTGAAAAAAAGGTAGTAGAACACGATGGACAGGGCATAGGCTGTTCTGGTGGTACCGTAGATACCTATAACTGATTCGGCGATCATTGCAGCGATATTTACAGTCAGTATCAGAAAAATTATTAGTCCCTCGGAGTAATCACGGCTGCAGAATCTTTTCACCGTCAGCACCATCAGTAGTATCATATAGATCAGGCTTATGACGTGGGTAAAATATCCTAAAGGTCCTCTCACAAATTCATTGGAGGAGTTATAGGTATAGACGATATCCGTGAAGAATGCAGAGAATGCCGCAGCAATATTAAGGCACATGGGGATCAGCAGCAAAATACGTGTCCGTCTGCTTATACGGGCATTTCGCAGAGACAGCTTCAAAAACAGATATACTATCATCGGGCGTACTGTATAGCCTATTGCACAGAAAAATATGCATACGCTCGGAGGACAATCATAGCTTGCTGTCCACTTCTCGGCACAGCTGATCGCCACATCAGCTGCAGTAAGAAAAATGCTCAGTCCGAATGCCCTGTTTATTGTTTTTGAAAATATCGAATTTATCATCAGAAAGACCGACATGAATACAAGTATTACCAGCGCTGTGAAATTACTTTCAAAAAGCCATTGCTCCATACCGTTCACCCTCTTTATGCTTAAATAAAATTGTTCATTCTATTATAACATATTGTTCTCTCTGTGTCAATCCACTGATGGTATAACTTCACGAAAATTTCACATACGCTTGTAATAACGCTTTTCTTTTCGGTTGACAAGTGCGGCTTGGGAGATGTATAATAAAATAAAACGGTTAAGGAGCGGTTTTTATGATATCCGAAAGACTTAAAAGGCAGATAGAGTTTCTTCTTGAGGCAGACAAAATGAAAAGCCTTTACAGGCAGACATATATTATAAATGACGAGAAGCGTTCGGAGTCTATGCGTGACTTCGATGGCGACGAAAGCCTTCACAGGCGCAGGGAGAATGACGCTGAGCATTCCTTTCATCTTGCCTTGTTTGCAATGACCCTTGCGGAGCACGCAAACATTCCCGTTGACCTTCTTCGGGTGATGAAGATGGTGCTTATACACGATATTGTGGAGATAGACGCAGGGGACACCTACTGCTATGACACCGAAGGCTACAAGTCTAAGCGTGAACGTGAGGAGAGGGCGGCTGACCGTCTTTTCGGCATACTTCCCGAGGACCAGCAAAAGGAGTACAGGGGACTTTGGGAGGAATTTGAGGCTATGGACACCGCAGAGTCCCGTTTTGCGGCAGCCCTTGACAGAATGCAGCCTATGCTTTTAAACTACACCAAAAACGGTATCAGCTGGCAGGAACATAATGTTTCCTACAGTCAGGTGCACGAAAGAAACAAGCATATTGCAAACGGCTCGGAGGAGCTGTGGGAATATATGGAGGAGGCTCTGAAGGACGCATTGGGAAAGGGCTTTCTGAAGGACGAATGATTTGAAAGGATTTTTTTATTATGAAATTCAGACCTTGCATTGATATACACAACGGCTGTGTAAAGCAGATAGTTGGGGGCAGTCTTGCGGACAAAAATTCCTCTGCCGATGAGAATTTCGTCTCGGAGCAGGGGGGAGACTTTTATGCCCGTCTGTACAAAAGCAGAGGGCTTACGGGGGGACACGTATTTATTCTCAATCCCGCAGGCTCGGAGCATTATGAAGCTGACCGCAGGCAGGCGTTTGCGGCTCTTTCGGAGTTTCCCGGGGGACTGCAGATAGGCGGGGGAGTGAATGACGAAAACGCTGCAGAGTACCTTGAAAAGGGGGCTTCCCACGTTATTGTCACGTCCTATGTTTTCAAGGACGGAAGCATCAGCTTTGAGCGGCTTGAGAGACTTAAAAGCGCTGTGGGAGCGGAGCATATCGTGCTTGACCTGTCTTGTCGGAAAAGGGACGGGAAATATTTCATTGTCACGGACAGGTGGCAGAAGTTTACGGATATGGAAGTGACAAAGGAAAATATCCTTATGCTCAAGGGCTACTGCGATGAATTCCTAATTCACGCCGTTGACGCCGAGGGCAAGCAGAAGGGCATTGAGGAGGGTATTGCTTCTCTTCTGGGAAATACGGAGGGCATTATTTCCACCTATGCGGGGGGTATCGGCTCTTATGAGGATATTGAGCTGCTTCGTACTCTCGGAAAGGGAAATGTGGATTTTACAGTGGGAAGCGGGCTGGATATTTTCGGGGGAAGGCTCAGCTTTGAGAGGATATCGGAAATGAAGTAAATGACAGCGGAGAGGTCTGCATTTCGGATACAGACTTTTCCGTATTTTTTCGGGCAAAGCTGAATATAATTTATCATCAAAAATTTTTGGATTGAAAGATGTCAAAAAATCATTGTAATAGTTTCACAAAACCTCTTGAATATTGTCGGAAAATATGGTATGATATAAATAATTCACCGATTATCGGAAATTCGCTGCAAAGGAGTGATCTGTTTTGAAGAAAAGGTTTACAATTGGTCTTATGATCCATCATCTTGATAACGATTACTCGAAGGCTGTTCTGAACGGAGCGACAGCAGCGGCGAGAGAGCTTGACGTGAGCCTTGCCATTTTTCCCGGGCGTTCCCTGAACAGCCAGCTTGACGATAAGAAATTTACAGCATATGAGTATCAGAATAATGTGGTATACAGCTATGTTTCCTCAAAAATGCTGGACGCTGTGATAGTTTCTGCGGGAACTGTGGGTTCCTTTGTCACTCCCGTGGAATTCAAGCGTTTCCTTGACGGATACAGAGGCTTGCCTATCCTCACTATGGAGAACAAGGTGGAGGGTTATCCCTGTGTAAGACTTTCTGGAAGCGGTATAAAGGAACTGGTTTCCCATCTTATAAAAAAGCACGGCAGGAAGCATATTGCATTTGTAAGCGGTCCCAAGGGCAATTCCGACGCCGAGGAGCGCCTTGGCTACTACAAGGAGGCTCTTGCGGAAAACGGCATCGAGTTTGACCCCGAAATGGTGGCATACGGAAAATTTTCCGAATACTGCGTGGATATCGTGGGCGACCTTATTGACAGAAACAAGGGAAAGATAGACGCTATATGCTTTGCCAATGATATGATGTGCAAGGGCGGCTACAAGGCTATCGAGCGGAGAGGTCTCCGTGTGGGAACGGATATCGCTGTTACGGGTTATGATGACTCGGAGGTGGCTCTTGCCCTTCGTCCGAGACTTACCACCGTCCGCGCGGACGCTTCGGCACTGGGCTACAGAGCGGTGGTTGAGGCTGTCCGTTTGGCAAGAAAGGAAAAGGTTGAGGATATCAGCCTCGGCTCTTCTCCCGTTTTCAGATTTTCCTGCGGCTGCCAGGGACAGGGCGTTTCCGCGGCGGAGCAGGCTGCTTCAAGGGGCGACACTTCGCTTAAAATTGCCGATGAGATACTTTCGGCTCAGATACAGCGCTATGATGAAATGCTTACACGAAGCGAGGCTCTTTACGAGCTGAGGAAATTCCTTTCCGCCGTTCTGGAATTTGCCCAGGGCAACGGGGGAGACGAGGAAATGCTCTCAAAAGCCGCTTTTCTGAGACTTCTGGGTGACGAGACGCTGGAGCTTACATCTCCCGAAGTCCTGCTTCGCATTGCTAAAAATATCCGCGTTGCCGCAAAAACTCTCTGCTCGGACAAATGTCCCGAGAGAATGATAAGTGTGGACAACATTACCGAGGATATGACCGAGGCGGCGGCTGAGAGGATAGTGGGGCTTCATTACAGCAAGATCGACGATATCACCTTCACTCATTTCCTTATCAGCAACATCACAAAGGATATGACCATTTTCGGCAACAATGTGGAGAAAAGCTTCTTTGCGGTGGTGAACAATCTTTACCGCGCTCATGTGGACAGCAGCTATATTTACGTTTACGAGGACCCTGTGCTGCACAGCGCAAAGAGCAGCTGGATCTTGCCCGACACGGTGCTTCTGAGAGCATATCACGACGGAGACAAGCTTGTCACCTTAAACGGCGAGGCGCAGAAGATAGCTTCCTCTGCCATACTTGACAATATGTACACTCCTCCCGACAGGCGACGGACGATGGTGGTATTCCCTCTGTATATGAACGAGGAGCAGTACGGCGTTATGGTGTTCGAGCTGGAGAACGAGTATTTCCCCTACATATACTCCATTACCCCTCAGATATGCACTGCCATAAAGCTTATAAATCTGGTTGCAAAGCTGGAAAGCTCCCTTGACCAGATACAGAACAGGAACAATCAGCTTAGCCGTATGTCTATGTCCGATGAGCTTACGGGTATTTACAACAGGCGAGGATTTTACGTGTTCGCTAACCGTATACTCAAGGCTCACGAAAACGAGGGCAGGCAGGCGGTGGTCATTTTCGGTGACCTTGACAACCTGAAAAAGATAAATGACGGCTTCGGTCACGAGGACGGAGATTATGCTATTGTTACTGCGGCTAATGTGATAAAGAGCAGTCTAAGAAATTCCGATGTTGTGGCACGTATCGGCGGAGACGAATTTGCCGCCTTTGCCATCTGCGATGACAGGGAGATAATCGCAAAGCTCCCCGAGCGTATCAAGAGCATTGCCGCCGCTCACAACAAGTCAAGCTCAAAGCCATACAATGTTACCATCAGCGTGGGCATTTACGAGCTGGTATGCTCTCCGGAGCTGAATATACAGCAGTTCATGGATTATGCCGATGCGGCTCTTTACGAGGATAAAAAGAGGAAAAACCCCGATATTATGAAAAAGTGATTATGATTAAATTTGCCGCTTCTGCACGGGCTTTGCAGAAGCGGCAGTTATTTTTCCTGTCACGAGAAATTAGTAAATGCGACCGACCTTGAAACTCCCTCAGTATGAATGAAAACGTCCATACAGGTCATACCGTCCTTTTCGTAAACATACTCAAAGCAGGAAAGTACATTATCCTTCGGCTTTTCACGAAAGCCGTTTGCCTGCAGATGCTCAAGTATCAGCTTGTATGCGCCGCCGATGCGCTCATAGGCTGATACAAAGGGGTCATAAACTGTGACAACGGCATAATCCGCCTCTTCCTGCTGCGCATATTCCACTCCCGGGAAGTCGGTCTCAAAGCCCTCGGGGAGGATATATGCAGCCACATAGCCGTGAAGCCCGAACCTTATATGCAGCTCGGGGGGAACAAATGGAAAATCCCAGCCGATAAGCTTTGCGTCAGGGTCTGCTTCAAGGAGTCCCGACAGCTCCGCCCAGCCCTTCATATACCTGTTTACATCGTCCTCGGGGTTGGGGGTTATCATTACGTATCTTGCCATTTTAAATGCACTGAGATGCTTGAAGGTCACCTCCGAATAGATGCCGCTTCGGTCGGAAAGATCCTCCTTTATGAGAGCGTCCAGCTTGCAGGAAAACAGCTCGCTGAGCGATATGAGCTTTCCAAGCTCGGGGACTATCTCGTCAGCCTCCCATTTTGATATGGTCTGACGGGACACGCTCATTTTTTCCGCAAGCTGTTCCTGGGTCAGCTTTTTCTGCTTTCTGAGGTATCCGATATTTTTTCCAAGGCTCATATTTTTACCGTCCTTTCGTTGTTGTTTTTTTCATTATACCATAGGCAAAGATAAAAATCCACCGCATGTGGATTGCTTTTTATACCGATAATGTCACCCGACAGTTTACATCTGCCGCAAAAAAATGGACTGCGGTCGCTGCAGTCCATTTTGAAAAACAATTACATACAATTCTATTGTTATCGAGCCGTTCGTCTGTTGTCCGAAAAAAATTAAAGAACGTTTCGTTGGGGGTGTCTATATTAAAGAATAAATAATAAAGAATAAAGAAGAAAGAATAAAGTTCATTACCGAGCCGCTATTCTGTTTAATTCATTTCATTGCTTTCGGGGAGATACTCATATCCGCTGCTGTCGGGGGGGACATCTGCGGCAGGGGCGGGAGCTGCTCCGGGGAAAAATTCGTCATTTGGAAATTCCAGTCTGCCGAAAATTTCCTTGGGAGACTCTGCGGGAGTGCAGCACTCCTTGTCGGGCACGCAGTAGTCATAGGTGGGGATAAGCAGGGAAACGGGCCTCATAATGCGGACAACGCTGAAAAGTCCCAGGGTAACGGTAATGCCCCTTACAACAGAACACTCACAGCCTGTGTTGGTCTTTATGCACTCGATTTTTGTCTCAAGGGCAATTGGCTCCACAACGCTTACGGTGACCTTGGGCTTATTGCATATCTTGCAGCACTTATCGGTCTCACCTGTAACGTTGTCGTCGCTGTCAAAGGTCTTGAAGCTGCCCTTGCTGCCATAAAGAATAACTCTCTTGTTCCATACGGCGCAGCCCTTCAGGGTAACAGCCTCGTCGGTGCAGGCGTTTTCGTATGCGTCCATTGTGAGACGGAATGTGTAAGTGAGGTCAACTGCATAGCAGCCCTTCTTGAAGGGAACACAGTCAACGGAAATGCACACGCCCGACACCTCTGCACAGCGTGTTTTTACCACCGTCATACAGTCGGTGAGAGAGTAGCCCGGGTCAAGCGCCACCGCAAGGTCTGATATGCAGTCTCTTTCCGAGCAGGTGTCGAAAATGCGCATTGCCTCGATGGTGACAGCCTCCTTGAAACAATCCTGCTTGCAGGGAGGGAATTTATATTCGTCAAACATAGCCCATACCTCCGTGAATATAGTATAATGTTATATTTTATTCACGGGGCGGGGAAGATGTGACGAAATATTGTAAAAAAAATTCACACAGCCCGGTTATGTATCAAGGGAAATATCGTTCCAGTCATCTTCATCGTTTATGAGCCATTCAAGTCCTCTTCGGCGTTCTGTCACCACTGCAGGGTCAAGTCCGTTTATGGGCGTATCGGGGTCTATCTGCTTGTTTACGCAAGCCCAATGATACCTGTAGTAAAGGTCAAGAACGTCAAGTATCTCATTTATATCTCTAAGGCGGCATTTGCTTTTAAACTCTTCCATATCCTTACATTCGCTCAAAAGCCGCACCGCTGTTTCACAGTCGCAGCATTCGAAAGGCTCGCCCATATCCTCTATAAGCCCCAGCGCCCACACAAGCGCCCAGTAGCATTCGTATGTCCAGGTTATATCTACAGCGTCCTGCTCGGTGAAATTATTGTCAAAGAGAAGCTTTTCCTTTGCAAGAAGGCTGTCTGATACTCCATAACGCTCAAGAAGCCCCGAAAAGAACTCCTTTGAGTCCTTATATTCGTTTCCTTGGGAAATATCGCAGGCAAGCTGCACGGCGAAAAGACAGGCGGCGGCACGTTTGCAGATATCGTCAAAAGGACGAATCGTTACTTCGTCGGCAGACTCAAGAAGAGGAAGATTATAGGTAAAGGCTATACCCATTGATCTGATCTTATCAATTGACCTTTGGCGGCGTGCCTCGGGAGAAGCAGGGTCTGCTTCTGTGCGGCTTTCCATAGCTTTTTTATTACCGCCTTTCAGGGCTTCAAGCTTTGACTGAATAGATTTAATAAGATCGCTCATAGTTTTGAGAGTTCCTTTCCGTGAATTTTTGGCAAAGAATATATTTGTGTTATTGGTTAAATTTTATCATTTTTCTGTTTAATTGTCAATACAGCTTTGTGCTGATGTTACGATATTTCAACGAGTATGTTTTCTGCTAAGTATTATATATTGCAGAAAGCGGGGATCCCGTCCCGCTGAAAAATATTTTCCCCAAAAATGGTTTCAGAATATAAAGAATAAGGAAAAAAGAATAAAGAATAAATTATAAAGAACATTTCCTTTTTATTGCTCTGTCCCCGACTTGCAAAACCCGCCGCCATATGCTATAATGTGACATAAAGGGAATTATCCCAAAAGATTAAAGGAAAGCGGTCATTTATATGTTTAAAATTCTGATAGCCGAGGACGACAGGGAGCTTCGGCTTTTGTTTCAGAGAGTTCTCACACGAAACGGCTACGCTGCTGTGGGAGCGGCGGACGGCAGCGAGGCTCTCGACCTTATTGACAAGGAATACTTCGACCTTATCATCTCCGACGTGATGATGCCCAAGGTGGACGGCTATGAGCTTGTGCGCTCCCTGAGAGATGCGGGCATTACCACTCCCGTACTTATGATAACCGCCAAGGACGCTTATGACGATATGCGGGAGGGTTTTGTTTCGGGAACAGATGACTATATGGTCAAGCCTGTGAATGTAAATGAAATGGTGCTTCGGGTGGGTGCGCTTTTAAGACGTGCCCAAATGATAAACGACCGCCGTCAGGTCATCGGGAACACCGTTCTTGAATATGATTCTATGACTGTTACAACAGGCGAGGGCAGTGTTCAGCTTCCTCAGAAGGAGTTTATGCTCCTCTACAAAATGGCGTCATACCCGGGAAAAATCTTTACCAAGCAGCAGCTTATGGACGACATATGGGGCTATGAGTCGGACGCTGAGGCGCACACCGTTGAGGTTCATATCGGCAGGCTCAGAGACCGTTTCCGTGACAATCCCGATTTTCGTATCGTTACCATGCGGGGCGTGGGCTACAAGGTGGTGAAGCTCTGATGAAAAAGGAACGGAAGAAAACGGGGCTTGGAATTATCATCTATTTTACGCTCATAATCATTCTTGTGATAATGCTGACGCTGGGCTTTGCGGAGCTTATCACATATATCCTCAATTACTATTTCCATCGTGCGCTGAACATTCCGTCCACGGGGTGGCTGATGATTTTCTGCATAATCCTGGGATTGGTATTTGCACGGCTTGCAAGCAGTCTTATTCTGTCACCGGTCACAAGGCTGGGAAAGGCTATGGGGCAGGTGGCAAGGCGTGATTTTTCCGTAAGGCTTGAGACAAAGTCTGTTATCACCGAGGTAAGAGACATTTACGACAATTTCAACCTTATGACCTCCGAGCTTGGCACCGTTGAGGAGCTGCAGACAAATTTTGTGTCAAGCGTTTCTCATGAGTTCAAGACGCCTATCAATGCCATTGAGGGCTATGCTATGCTTTTGCAGGAGAAAAATATTCCCCCCGAGGAACAGGAGGAATATGTGGAAAAGATACTCTTTAACACAAAGAGACTTTCGGAGCTTGTGGGAAATATCCTGCTTCTTTCAAAGCTTGAAAATCAGGCGATACCCGCAAAGACCGAGAGCTTTCGTCTTGATGAACAGATACGGCGTGCCATACTGCTTCTTGAGTCGAAATGGTCCGCAAAGGACATAAGCTTTGACATTGACCTTGAGGAGACGGTTTATAACGGTGCGGAGGGGCTTATGCTCCACATCTGGGTAAATCTCATTGACAATGCCGTTAAATTTTCCGAGAGGGGCGGCAGCATTAAAATGACCCTGCGCCGCAAAAAGGACAGCATTGTTTTTGCCATTGAGGACAACGGCTGCGGCATTTCGGAAGAAGATATGAAGCATATTTTCAACCGCTTCTATCAGTCCGACAGCTCCCGAAAGGACGAGGGCAGCGGTCTGGGGCTTGCTCTTGTGAAGCAGATAGCCGAGCTTTGCGGCGGCAGCATTGAGGTAAAAAGTGTTCTGGGCAAGGGGTCTCGGTTTACGGTGACGCTTAAAGCAGGCTGAGCCTGCAGCCACTCGTTCTATAATTTTTTGAGGACAAAAGCAGACGGCTCGGTAACGGTACATATAAGCTGCCTGATAAATATCGGGCAGATTATTTGTACCGTTACCGAGCCGA
>JAGAJF010000080.1 GCA_017829005.1 Oscillospiraceae bacterium
AAGAGCGGCTTCTATTTTGTCTATCTGAACCTCGGCTTTGCTGTAACGTTCTGCAAGCTTTTTAAGGCTCTTTACCGCATTTTTTACCACGGGCAGCTTTGATAAAATACCATTGTCATTTGTAATTGATGAGGGGTCAAGACTGTTTACCTCCACCACAAGACTTGACAGCAGCTCACCCACCTGTCCAACCTCCTTTGAGCGGACATTATCCAAAATGGAATCGGTAAATTCCGTCAGCCGACGCTGTGCGCCGATACCGAACTGCACCGCCATTCCCGAATCGGTAAGGTCTATGCTTTCCTTTATTTCGGATATTTTTGCCCTTTCCTCGGGAGAAAACTCAAGCAGAGTATTTTCATTTCCGACCGAAAGAGAAGTTTCCTCCGTCACCGTGATATTTTTCGATTTTGCCAGCGCTGCCAAGCTTATTTCCGACATAATTCAGTCCTCCGGTTCTTCCATAATAATTTTCATTGCCTTGTAATCGGGCATATTTATTACCACATTAAGCTGCGGTGCAATGCCATTTACCTTGCCTTCTCCGCCCTCGGAGGAAATGTCGCAGCCGCACCCTGTTTTCCCGTTTCGTCAAGGGCGATGTAAATGTGAGTTGACCACAGCGTTGGCGTTGGATAAATTATAACGATATCGTCTTTTAGCTTTGCATACTGATCGGGATTTTCCGCAGCATATTCAAGAAGCTGATTTTCATAGCCTGCAATAATAGGCTTTGCTCCTATACCCGTTCGGATAAACTGATTGAACAGATCGGAGGACGAGGTTTCCATATATCCCAGATCCGAGAAAATGTCTTTCAGCTGCGGCATTATTTCTTTTACATTTGCTTCGTCAACAGTTTTACCGCCGCACAAAACATTTGCAAGAAGTGCCGCAAACATATTTCCCGAATTTGAGCGAACAGGGTCGGTAGTATCAACAGTAACATTCCCGTAAAGCTCGGGCAGACCTGCCTCTGCCCATATAACTCTGCTTTTTATTTTTTCCGTAAGCTTCTGCATATCCGCATAATAAACGCCGTCGGACAGCGTGACCGTTCCGTCGGTCATCAAGCCTTCCGCAACTGCTTTGTGTGAATAAAGCACCAAGGGCGTATTGAAGATTATTTCATCGGAAACAGGCTCTCCCTGCCGCTCCTTGTAAAAATCCAGAGCCGTTCTGCTGGAGGGAAACAGATAATTTCTTCCCGACTGATCTGCCGTAACCATATCAAGAGAGCCTGCACGGGAATATTCAAAGGCAATATGATATCATCGCCGAAGGATTTGTGGATGCTGCAGCCGTAGGAAAAAATGATGAAAAGGAGGACAAATACGATGAATGAATTTGAGATCAAGGAAGCAATAAAGGCATTTTCCTTTGGCTTTTCAGCGGAACGTGTAGCCGAAGAGTGTGAGATCTCCGTGGAACAGGCTCAGGAAATTCAGAAAAATCATTCGGCAGAAATTGATGAAAGGGGGAAGGCAAGTTATGAATAATGCTGTTTACAGGCTTATTGACCTGTCGAAATGGAACGGCAGCGTTAATTTCAAATGTGTACGCAGTGCAGGCATTGACGGTGTAATTATCAGGACGGGTTTTGGTGTAGAGTCTCCGAAGCAGATCGACCGCCGTTTCGAGGAATATTATACTCTAAATGCATCAAATTATAAATAAAGGAAATCAATTGATTATCATTCTGAATACTGCCTGTAGTTTTATTTTACAATGTGTGATTTTGCCGTTATCTGCTCCACCGTAAGCATAAATACCGCCGTTTTTGATATCAGAGGCTTATTTATCGGAAAATCACCACTGCGGTAATGCTTCATTATATGGCAAAGCGCACGGTATTTTTCCTCATCATCGGTAACGGGAGTGATCATTCCCGTTCCTGCTACACTCTGATACTCCATCGTACAGCTTCCCTTGACACTGTCAAGCACCAATCTGTGGGAACAGTCCATTTCAAAGCCTGTGCGGTTATCCGCTGCGATAAGCTCGTGCTTTGTTCCCTCCGCTGCGCCGTGAAAATACAGCGTGATTTTGCCGTTTTGGACACAATATCCGAAATTCAGCGGGATAATATACGGGAAGCCCTTATTGTTCAGCGCAATGCGGCACACATCGCATTTTAAGATTATGCCGCAGATCTCGTTAATATCGGTTATTTCCCTGTCATTTCTTCTCATCGATCAGTCACCTCAGCTTCTATAATCTCCATTTATTATTACATAGTCATATGTAAGGTCACAACCCCATGCGGTTGCAGATATATCTCCCGAATGAAGATCAATATAGATCTCAATTTCGTCCTCGTTCAGAATTATTTTGGCTTCATCTTCTGAAAAATCCACACCTGCTCCGTTTTGACAAACCTGTATTTTACCCGAACAGGAACCGAGTGATACATCGACCCTTTTAATATCAAATTCGGCTTCGGCATATCCTATTGCACATAGAATACGTCCCCAGTTCGCATCTGCACCAAACATAGCGCATTTAAAAAGAGGTGAACGGATAACGCTCTTGGCAACCGTTATCGCATCATCAAGAGAAGGTGCTCCAGAGCAGATACAGGTAAGCAGCTTTGTTGCCCCTTCGCCGTCCTTGGCAAGCATTCTGGTAAGATTAGACATCACCTGATACAAAGCAGCCTTGAACTCGTCAAAATCCGGTCCCTCTTCTGTAATTTCAGCATTTCCTGCCAGTCCCGATGACATAAGAATACAAGTATCGTTGGTAGACTGGTCGCCGTCTATGCTCAGACAATTATATGTGATCTTTACAATTTCTGAAAGCGCTTTCTGAAGCATATCCACTGAAACAGAACAATCGGTGGTTATAAAATTAAGAGTAGTTGCCATATTCGGGTGGATCATACCGCTTCCCTTTGCCATTCCGCCGAGATGACATTCTTTGCCGCCGGCAGTAAACTTCACAGCATACTCCTTTTTGACCGTGTCTGTGGTCATAATTGCGGTGGCTGCCTCTGCATTGCCGGTATATGAAAGCTTCCGGACAAGTATGGGAACGGCCTTCTCAATGGGTTCAATAGGCAATATCTGACCAATAACTCCCGTGGAAGCCACCACCACCTCTTCGGGTTTTATTCTTAGTGCAGAAGCAGTCAGCTCGCACATACGCATTGCCTTTTCTTCGCCGTCTGCATTGCAGGTATTGGCATTTTTGGAATTGGCTATCACTGCCTTTGCCTTTCCGCCGCTTTTTTCAAGATTTTTCTTTGTAACTACAACAGGAGCCCCTTTTACCTTATTGCTTGTATAAACTCCCGCAGTATTGCACATTACATCTGCGGCTATCAGACAGATATCATTTTTCTGACCGCTGACAGGACTTTCATTTCCGTCGGGAACAGCAGATTTTTTTATTCCGCAGTAAATTCCCGAAGCCTTGAAACCTTTTGCGGCGCATACCCCGCCTTCAATAATTTCAAATGTTTTCATAAATCATTTCGTCCTTTCCGTATTATGAGTTTTGGGGATCACATCGTGCTGCATTTTTGAGTGCTTACAGAATTTCCTTCATTTTCGCCAACACCGTGATGGAGTTTATGGAGCCATTTGCCATTCTTAAATCTGATATATCCCAAAGGAAGCTTGTATATCTCCAGCGCAATGTATGCCATATAAATATATACAACATCAAGGTGCAGTAAAAGCCCTGTTATTATCGTATAGGGCATACCTATAAACCATATGCTTCCCATATCCATCAGAGTAATATATTTTACGTCGCCGCCGCTGCGGAATATTCCTTCCACATTTATGGAGTTAACAGGATTTATAAGCACATATACTGCAAGTACAAACATACATTCCCTGACTATACGTCCCACCTCGGTGCCGGCAATGTCATATATCATAAGTACAGGCTTTACCATTAAAATTACAAACACACAGGATACTGCGCCCACCACAGCTGCAATGATATGAAACCTTTTGCAGTAACGCTGCACCTTGTCAAGATCGCCGTGACCTATTTCATTGCCGACAATTATGGAAGCTGCGCCGCAGAAAGAACCTGAAGCGATCCTTGCAAGCATCTGCCATGTCTGCATAATACTCATTGCAGCGAGTGCGTCTGTGCCCGACTTGCCGTAGATAATGAAATAGATAGAAGTTCCCAGCGACCAGAGCATTTCATTTCCGATAAGCGGAGCCGCTTTTTTTATAAAGCTCATAATATATTCCCGTGTGAAAGCAAATATTTCCCTGAAGCTCTGAAACACCTCACACTTTGAAGCTTTAAAATATATCACAAGCACGATAAGCTCCACAAAGCGGGTCAGACTTGTAGCAAGAGCAGCACCCCTTACTCCCATCTGAGGAAAACCGCACTTTCCGTAAATCAGCAGATAATTGAAAATAACGTTAACAAAAACCGAAACCACCGTATTTATTGCCGTAACCTTTACCCTGTTCATACTTCTGAGGCAGTAATTGAGAGGAAATACTATTCCCATCAGGAAATATGAGGCTGCAACATAAACCAGATAATCTCGTCCAAGCTCAATAACAACAGGATCGTCGGTAAATATACCCAGAAGCCGGCGGGGGATCAGAAGAACAAGGGCGGTGACTATCGTTCCCATTATTGTAGTGGCAGTTATGGTAACGCCAAAGATCTTTCTGAATGCCGATACATCCTTATTTCCCCAATACTGTGCCAGAAACATAGCGCAGCCGCTGCAGCTTCCGTAAAGAAATGAATTGTAAATACTGAGTATCTTGTTCGCCGCACCTACAGCGCCTACTGCATCAGTTCCCACATCGCTTATCATTATCTGATCAATAAACGAAATGCTCTGCATAAACAGCGTCTGTACCATAAGAGGCAAAACTGTCACAAACAGCAGTCTGAAAAATTCCCTGCGGTCATTTTTTATGGAAATAACATCTGTCTGCATCATACCAATCCTGCCTTTCATAATATACGGCGGAGCGAACCTGTCGTTCCGCCGTATCGGAATTACTCTGCGGTCTGAGGGTGAATAGACCGCAGTCCGGTTATTTTTTCAGAATAAGCTCTCTTGCAATAAGTGTGACCATTTTCTGAAGTACTGTCTGAGCCGAGTTAAGAGTAACCTCGCCCGGATCGTAATAAGGCATTACCTCAACCATATCTGCACCCTTGATATCAAGGCCCGGAAGAGCTGCTTCAAGCATCATAACAGCATCGTGAACCGAAAATCCGCCTACAACGGGAGTGCCTGTGCCGGGAGCATATGCAGGATCGAGGAAATCAATATCGAAGGTCACGAATACGGGCATATCTCCGACTTTTTTGCGTATCCTTTCTCCGATCTCTTCATATGACATATAGTGAAGGTCACGGGCAAGAATGAACTCCCTGCCTGTCTGTTTTGTATATTCAGCCTGTTCCTCACGATTACGGAAGCCGCCTCTGATACCCAGCTGGATAACGTGGCTGCCGTCAATATAGCCCTGCTTGATTGCACTGCTGAAGGGGTTGCCGTGAGTATAGTAATCTCTTGCAGGGTCAGACTGAATTCCTGTGTCAAGATGAGAATCAAAGTGAATGAGCGCCATTTTGCCGTATTTTTCTGCATAAGCTCTCAGTTCGGGAAATGTAATTGAATGATCTCCGCCTACGATAACAGGAACAGCTCCTGCGTCAAGGATCTTCTTTGTCTGCTGAGTTATCTTTTCAAAGCCTTCGGTAAGATATCCTCTCTGCAGCTCGAAATCTCCGCAGTCAACTATTTTCAGCTGATCGGCGATAAGAATATCGAGATCGGGATCACAGGCAAGACCTCTCCAGAAATGTGTTTTTCTCATATATCTCGGACCGAAGCGTGTGCCTGAACGGTTGGTGACTGCAAGGTCAAAGGGAATACCTGCAAGCACAATATCCGCTCCTGTGATATCAGCGCTGTATTCTGCGCTTAAAAGGCTCTGCATTGCATTGCTCTGAGGTCTGGTTTCAAATTTAGACGGACATTTTTTGAGTTCCATTAAAATAACCTTCTTTCTTCGATCAGTTCCTGTTCTTCTTATTTACGGAAAGAACGGTCAAAAACTGTGCAATTATATGCGTTGCGGCAAGAGCGGTAATATGACCGGGGTCATAGTCCTCCATGACCTCAACAAGGTCAATGCCCTTGATATCAAGTCCGGGAAGGCTCTGTCTGATAAGCTCCATTCCCTCATAGGTGGTGAAACCTCCCGATACGGGAGTTCCTGTGCCTGGAGCGGCAGAGGGGTCAAGGAAGTCAATATCGAAGGTAATGATGCAGGGAGCATTTCCTACCTGCTCTCTGATACGCTTTGCAGTCTCTTCAATTCCGATCTTATGAAGCTCTCTTGCGGTGATGACCTTCATGCCAACCTCATCGGCATATTCAATTCTGTATGTCTCCGCATAGCCCCTTATGCCCACCTGTATCGAATGGGTCGGGTCAAGAAATCCGTCCTCGATGGCACGTCTGAAGGGAGTACCGTGAGTATATTTATTCTCATAATCGGAGGTATCGTTATGGGAATCAAAATGTATCATAGCGACCTTGCCATACTTTTCAGCATATGCCCTCAGCTCGCCGTACGTGATGAGATGATCTCCGCCAAGCACGATGGGAGTAACATCTGCGTCAAGCACCTTCTTGACATTTTCATAGATAAGCTGCATCGTTTCAAGGGTGTAGCCCAGCATTACGGGGATATCGCCCATATCCATACCGTTAAGATTATCATAGCAGCATTTTGCGTCCTGGCTGTATTTAGCAAATCTGCTGTTGAATTCTCTTATGGCACGAGGACCGAATCTTGTTCCGGGGCGGCCTGTGGTGGTCGTATCATAAGGAACACCAAGCACACAGAAATCCTCTCCATCAAAGGTCTTCTTGTGAGGAAGACCCATAAAGGTCTTCAGATCAGCAGGCTGTCTGCTGTCAAGCTTTTTCCTGAATTCTTCCGAAATTTCAACCTGAAACATAAAAGATCATTCCTTTCCTCTGTATGCATATTCGGTAATTCCCGCTTTTTTGCAGGCTATAAGAGCAATAAACTCGTGGATTATCCTTGAAGCAAGGAGCTGTGTTATCTCGGATGGATCGTAATTTGGAGCTACTTCCACCAGATCGAAGCCCTTTATATCAAGTCCTGTGAGAGCAAGACGTATAAGCTCCAGAGTTTCAAATGAAGTAAATCCTCCGGGAACGGGAGTTCCTGTGCCCGGTGCGAACTGGGGATCAACAAAGTCAATGTCGAATGTGACCATTACAGGTCTGTTTCCTACTATCTCACGCATAATATCGGCTGTTTTCTTAATGCCCATATGATGCATATCAACTGCCAGAATATGACGGAAACCGTGCTCGTTGGCAAAGTCATAATCGTGTTCGTCACCCATAAGTCCTCTCATACCTACCTGAATAGAAGTCTTGGGATCAATGCAGCCGTCCTCAATTGCCCATCTGAATGGTGAACCGTGGTTGGGATAGGGTCTGTCCTCAGCACCGCCCCAGGTATCGGTATGAGAATCAAAATGGATAAGTGAAACGGGACCGAATTTTTCCTTATATGCTTTCAGCTCAGGATATGTAATTGCATGATCTCCGCCGAGGATTATTGGGATAATACCCTTTTCAAGTATCTTTCCCACCTCTTCCGTGATAACCGAAAAGGTCTTGGGCGTGTCTCCGTTTGTGACCTTAAGATCTCCGTAATCAGCACCGTTTATATCATCAAAAACCGCAATGTCGTGTTCAACGTGGAAGCTTCCTGTGCCGTATGCTGCTCTTATTGCAGCAGGGCCGGATCTTGTTCCTGCACGGTATGATGTAAGGGTGTCAAAGGGAACGCCTGCGATCAGGTAATCCAGACCCTCAGCCTCGTCCAGGCTTTGTATATGAGGAAGCCTGCCGTAAGTACCCGGCTCATAAGCAGCACCCCAATCTGCGGGCTTGAAGCTTCGTTCATTAACGTTAGTCATAAAACACTACCTCTTTCCTTGGTATTCTTTCGGTGAGAAATAATAGCTTAACAGCTTCTGTCAGGATATCATCTATCTCCCTTTTGCAACTTCATTATACACCTTTGTGCCGCACAAGGTTCATAGAGCTTTGCTGTTAAAGATTTCTGAATTTTTTGTAAATCAAAGAGAACATTTGGGCGATGCAGAAAAATCGGGTAACGGACGATCTGCCCGTTACCCGATATCATTACAGCATTATTTTATTCTTAACAGGTATCTGCAGCTCGATCAGCTTCTCATCTATCCTGCTGGTAAGAGTTACGTCAATAATATACTGAACATAAATATTACCGCATATTTCCAGATTATTTTCCGATATAAAGCTTTTCATAAGCTCGTATTGCTCCTCGGGGACACGTGCAGCACCGTGATAATATATGCAGGCATAATTTCCGGCAGGAATACTGTTGATCTGTGTTTCTATCTTTGCAGCTTCTGCATTTGAACATAAGATCATCGGTGCAACCGGATATTCGCTGCTGTAACTTTTTTCAAAAATATTGACTGAGGTGTAAAAGCCCATACGGTCGCTTGCAAGTACAGGAGCCTTCTGAACAAGATAACGCTCAAGCTCGGTCATAGAATATACAAGCTGACGCCCGTCTGTATACATTTTGTTGAAGGATATCATTTTCCTTTCGTCAAAATGCTTGATACAAGGTGTAAAATCGGGGTCAAGCTTTCGTATTTCCTTTACAAAAGCCAGCTTTCGGCGAAGAAGCTTTTCAAGGAGCTTTTTCTCCTCGATCTCTTTTTTCAGCAGCTCATACTGATGGGAAAGGATTTCCGCAGACTTATCCAGATTTCTGTCGTCGAAATATTTCCTGATATCGTCAAGAGACATTCCCAGCTGTCTCAGTTCCCTGATAGTGCCAAGTATCTCAAACTGATCGGAGGTATAGTAGCGCCTGTTGTTCATAGGATCCACATATTCGGGCTTGAAAAGACCTATGCGGTCATAATGACGCAGGGTTTCGGTGGTGATGTTCCTGAGCTTTGCAAGCTCGGTGATGTTAAGATAATCCTTCATAAACAGTCGCTCCTTCCGATTTTTGTCATTCGAGGGCGTCCTTGCCCTCCTGGCTTGTTCTTACCTTGATAACGCGGTCAACCTCATAGATAAATATCTTGCCGTCGCCAACATTGCCTGTATACAGAGCCTTCTTTACCGTATTTACAAGCAGCTCCACGGGAACTGTGGAAATTACTACCTCGACCTTGACCTTAGGCAGAAGATGCATATCCATTTCTGCACTGCGGTAAAGAGTCATACTTCCTTTCTGGATTCCACAGCCGCTGACATAGCTTACAGTCATACCCGTAATGTCGATCTTGTCAAGTGCTGATTTAAGTATCTCGAGCTTAGCGGGATTGGTAATAATAACAACGTTTCTGATCTTTCCGTCTGGCTTTGCAAGATCGGGGTACTGCTCGGCAAAATTCTCGGCGTCAATATCGATCTCACGGAGCTTCTGGGCTGCGTTGCCCGATTTGGAATAAAGTGCGCCTGAGGTAAATTCAGCAGTTGAGGACGTATATGCGGGACGAATACCGTGTTCGCCGATATCAAGTCCCTCAAGCTCCTCTTTTTCGTCAACACGAAGCCCGATGGTCTTTTTGATGAGGAAGAACACAAGACTCATCATAACAAATACAAATACACTCACAGCAAGAACGCCAAGGCACTGCACTCCGAAGAAATCCCACTTGCCTGTGTAAAGCACACCCTTATCCTCTGCAAGAATACCTGTCATCACAACTCCCAGAGCACCGCATAAGCCGTGAACGCCCGATGCGCCTACCGGGTCGTCGATCTTAAGCACATGGTCGATAAAT
Source organism: Oscillospiraceae bacterium (assembly GCA_017829005.1). Taxonomy (GTDB): domain Bacteria; phylum Bacillota; class Clostridia; order Oscillospirales; family Ruminococcaceae; genus Huintestinicola. The sequence continues at coordinate 9,853 of JAGAJF010000080.1, forward strand.
TCAATACCGTACAGCATAACAAAGGAGGATGCTATGCCGATAACGAGTGCGCTGAACGGTGCTACCTTATCACAGCCTGCGGTAATTGCCACAAGTCCTGCAAGGGCACTGTTGAGCACCATAGAAATATCGACTTTTCCGTAACGTACTTTGGTGATAAGCATTCCCGTAACAGCTGCAGCCGCTGCCGAGAGGTTAGTGTTGAGGATCACCCTCGATGCAAGAATAAGATTATCGTCGCCTGTCATTGACATTATTGAGCCGCCGTTAAAGCCGAACCAGGAAAACCACAGAATAAATATTCCGAGAGAAGCAAGTGTCAGGCTGTGTCCGGGAATTGCTCTGGACTTGCCATCAGCGGTATATTTTCCTATTCTGGCACCGAGCGCCTTTGCTCCTGCCAGAGCAGCCATACCGCCTGCCATATGTACCGCAGCTCCGCCCGCAAAATCGTGGAAGCCCATCTGAGCAAGCCAGCCGCCCTCATTCCATATCCAATGACCTTCAATGGGGTAGATGAGAGCCGTCATAATGACCGAATAAGCTACATAAGAGAAAAATTTTGTCCTTTCCGCCATTGCTCCCGAAACTATAGTTGCAGCTGTTCCGCAGAATACTATTCTGAAAAAAACAACAGCGTCAGAAGGACAGGAAGATGAATAATCGCCGTGTACGAAAAGATCGGGTATACCTGCTATTCCGCCGCAGGACTTGCCGTACATAATGCCAAATCCTACAATATAGAAGACCACAGAGCCTATGGCAAAATCCATAAGATTTTTGAGCACAATATGTCCGGCATTTTTTGCCCTTGTAAATCCGGTTTCAACCATAGCAAAGCCTGCCTGCATAAAAAATACAAGCACTGCCGCCAGCAGGACCCATATGGTATCTATCGCAGAATACATAATTACCATTCCTTTCATCGGAAATGCCCCGGCGGAAAAGTTGCTTTCCGCCGTAACATTCCGTAAGCTTAGCCGTAAAACGATGTTACTCCGCCTTTGCGATATCTGTTACCTGGAAGTTCCAGAACCACGCAGGACCTTCGTTAAGTGTGTAATTCTTGCTTAATGCAAAAGGCTGGTCATAATCGTAAAGAGTAATGTAGGGACAGTCTTCGGAAGCCAGTCTGAATGCTTCGATCTCGGCTGCCGCTCTTTCCTTATCATCAGCAAGTCCGTAAACGGAATCAATGTACTTATCTACCTCTTCATTGGAGTAAACAGCCTGGTTTGCACCGCCTGCATAAATGCTCTTAGAGGACCAGAAGGGCTTCAGATAGCCGATAGGATCGAGATAATCGGAGAGCCAGCCTGTGCAGTAGATATCATAGAGACGGTTTCCGTTTTCATCAAGCTTATAGCCGTAGGATATCTCATAGGACTCGGATTTGAGCATTTCGTTGATATTTACGGTAACACCGATCTGACCCAGCTGATACTGAATGATCTCGGCAAGTGCCTTTCCTGAGGATGTGGTATACAGAGTTACCTCTGTACCGTTGGGATATGCAGACTTTGCAAGATATTCCTTAGCCTTGTCAAGGTCATAGGTGTAATCAACGATGGTGTTGTCAAGAGCATTATTCCAAGCCTCTTCGTCCATATAGAACATTGTGGAGGGCATAGGTACACCCTTGGAAACGTGAGCATAGCCCTGACCGATAGCCTGAGCTATGGAAGCCTTATCTATCGCATATGCACAGGCTTTTCTGAGATTTACATCGTCAAAGGGTGCCTTTGCGCAGTTGAGTGCAATATAAGAGGAAGTTGTTGAAGCATATGTGGTGAAATTCATATCGGCAATATTCTTATACATCTCAAATACTTCGGGTTCAAATCCAAGGATATGAACATAATCAAGCTGTCCGCTCTGAGCCGCAAGAGCCATTGAAGTATTATCGGGGATTATGCTGTAAACTACCTTATCCCAGAGCTGTGTGGAAGTATCGCCCCAGTAATTTTCATTCTTTACAAGTGTGATCTCTGTTCCGGAGGACCAGCTTTCAAGCTTATACGGACCCGTACCTACGCAGGTAAGAGAATTGATGGAGCCGTATTCATCGCCTGCAGCTTCAACAGCAGCCTTAGAAACTATGGTGCAGGGAGATGTTGCGGGAACGAATTTCCAGGTAGCATCGGGATATTTGAGCTTTACTGTAAGCTCATAATCTCCTGTCTTTTCAAATGACTCAACAGACTCGAAAAGATAGCTCATACTTGCCGCAGTATCGGGGTCCATAATTCTGTTAAGAGAAAAGACAACATCATCTGCAGTCATTTCGGTGCCGTCGTTAAACTTAACGCCCTGACGTATCTTATATACATATGTAGTATCATCGACCTGTTCCCAGCTTTCGGCAAGGTCGGGAAGAAGCTCTGTTCCGTCTTCGGAGAACTTAAGAAGAGTATCATAACAGCTGTAGCAGGCAAGCGTTGCACGTGATGAGTTAAAATCAGCGGGGTCATAGGAAGGCGGGTCGGAGTCAAGACCTATTCTCAGCACTGAACTGTCTGTAGAATTTGTGTCGGAGGAAGCAGCAGGAACACCTGCCGAAGCACCTTCTGCTGCTGAAGTATCCGCAGAACTGCTGCCTGCAGAAGAACTGCAGCCTGCTGCAAGTGCTGAAATAAGTGCAGCACCGATTAGCATTGACAAAATTCTTTTCTTTTTCATAAAAATCCTCCTCTTTCCATAAAAGGAATTTCCTGTGCCGCGTCACAGCGGCAGAAATATTATAATAACTCCCTTTCGGGAAGGTTATTCGTTGGGATAATGATATGCA
>JAGAJF010000081.1 GCA_017829005.1 Oscillospiraceae bacterium
AAGAACAACAACAGCCAGGGGAAGTAAGAAAATATACATATCGGTATCCTCCAAATTTAATTATTCAATGATTTCATCATAGTTTACGCTGACAGGCTTGAACGCCTTGCCGCCGCCTGTGTAGTAGCGTGAAAACATCTCGTAAAACTCAAGTCTCAGTACCTGAATACCCACAAGAAGTCCCTCAAGGACAATAACAAAGAGATTTCCGAGTATCATAACAACGGGTGACATACCGCCCGACATCTCCGCCAGAGCAAGCACCACCGACATCATACCTGCGTGGGAAAGGACAAATCCGCCCACTCTCACGAAGGAAAGTGTGTTAGTGGCATAACCAAGGAGAAATTCGAAGCACTCGAAAAAGTTTGCTGCAATAAAGTCTCCGAGACTTTCGTGAATGTGAAAGCCCTTGCCCTTTACAAGCTCGCCCAGCGGCTCTCTCAGGAACATTATGATAAGGGGCAGAACGATAAGACACAGCACATAAGCCGTACCGCCCACATTCAGTCCCAGCATACCGCCGAGAAGCAGCATAAGCAGCGAGCAGTAGAATATAAGTCCCGCAAGACCGTTGTTTGAAAACAGCGCCCTTGTGTAGTTTTTCTCTTTAAGACCCATTATCATATTCACGATAACGGAAATTATAATAATGAAAATACCTATGCCGATAGCCGAATACAGCACATTGTTTATGCTGTGTATCGCCTTGAAGGGCAGGAAGCTTATGCCAAGGCTCTCATACATGGGGTCAAGCAGCTCTTCATATCCGAAAACGCTGCCGTAAAGCGTTCCGAAGATCATACTTGAAACGCCAAGCCTCTCCATTATCCTGCCAAGGGTCATTTTTTTCCACTTCCAGAGAAGAAGTCCCAAAAGGCTTATTACAAGTCCCTGTCCCAGATCTCCGAACATTATTCCGAAAAGCAGGGTATAAGTTATGGCAACGAAATTTGTGGGGTTAATGTCATTGTAAGCAGGCAGACCGTACAGGTCAACGAACATGGAAAAGGGCTCCGCAAACTTGTTGTTTCTGAGCTTAACGGGAGTTTCTATCTCGCCGCTTTCCGTACATGGCTTCATCACAAGGGAAACGGATTTTAAGTCCTCGAAATATTTTTTGAACCGCTCAGCGTCACGCTCGGGAACAAATCCAACGATGTAGAACTTGTCCCTTATCATCATGACCTTTTCACGAAGCTCAAAGGTGTCATGCATAGTTTTAAGTTTTGTGAAATACTTGTTCAAGGTCTCACGCTTCTGCTCGATATAATCCGAAAGCGCCTTTTTCTTCTTTTCGACCTCAGCCTTGTCGTCCTCCACATTTTTCTCAAGGGACTTGGCAGCGTCCTCCGCACTTCCGTGAACAAAATCGGGAAGACGTATGCGGTCGAAATACAGAGACTCTAAAATTCCGTCTATCTCCTCCGCCTCGGACAAAGGCGCAAAGCAGAAGCCGTAAACATATTCCTTGTCCCTGCCGTATGCGAGGAAATAGAAATTCTTGTCCTCGTAATAGGATAGCTTCTCATAGCTGTCTGTGGGGAGACGACCGAACCGCACCTTGATGTGCTTGCAGGCGAATATCTGCTCGATATCCACGCTCAGTGCCCCCACACCCTCGCCGCCGCTGAGATGCAGCACCTGCTCGAGAGCCATAGTGTGAGCATTCAGGTTATCCGAAGCCTTTTTCACATCGGCTTTCAGCTTCTGCACACGGTTTCTTATTGACCTGATATCCTCCCTGACCTTTTCTGCATCGCTGTCACGGATATCCGAACAATCAGCCTTGCAAAGCTTGATACCCGTAAGAGTGCCTATCTCCGCAAGAAGCTTGAGAGAAGCCGTGTAGGGATTTTCCCTTTTGGCACTCTGCTTAGCGCCGCTTACATGGACCGCCGCCGCATTTTCCATATGAAAGCAGCCGCAGGAGCTGATGATATCAAGAACAGCGTCAAGATCCGTGTCGATACCCGCAATATCCGCGAACATCATTTTTTCTATTGATGACATTTTGACAGACGCACCGTCCTTTCTGTCTTTAAAAACCGAAGCTTACGTAATGATAAGCTCGGCTATTTCCTTTGTTGGGAGAGAATACCTTATCCCCTCGATTATCCTGATAATGTTTTTTACCTCTATCTCAGCAAGCTGATTAAAGGTGTAGAAGCACTCGGGAGCAGATGTGGAGCGTGAAAAGGCACGCTTTGTCTTGAGAAATCTGAACTGCACCAGAGACATCTCGGGATTTTTCATATCAAAGCCCTTTTCGGCGATCTCTCTGCCGTAATAGGTCTTTGAAAATCTCTCAAGGAACTCCTTGTCGTCCCTTGCGCTGTAAAGCTCGTCCATTTTCTTCTCGGGGATACGCATATAAATGGGTATCATACGGGACTTTATCTCGTCGGGATCGGCACTGAAATACCTCTTCATACGGTAGCTGTTGATGATATTTATCATATCCGTCTGAGTGCCGATGTAAGTCCTCAGCCGCTTTTCCGTCTCGCCGCCGAACTGCTTCAAGGACTCGATAATGCGCTTTGAGTAATAAGTCCTGAGCGCCAGCTCAATGGCAGGATAGTCGATGTGACCGCCCTCCTCTTCGGGTCTGTGTGCCTTGAGAATATCGTAATAGGGCGTTTTTTCCGTCAGGCTCAGAAGCTCCCCGTAGCTTTCAACCTTTGCAAGCTCCATAAGGTTAAAGGAGGTGTACCTGTTCATATAAATGGGCAGGGTGGTGATATGGTCGCTCGTTCCCGCATTCAGATGGAGTATGCAGATAAGTATCTCGTCGATCTCCGTCTTGACGATGATGTAGTTGTAAAACTCGTCACCGCCTATCTTCTCAAAGCCTATCATACGGAAATAATTCTCCATAAGGCTTCTGCGCAGGATATTTTCCAGATTGCCTCTGTGGATATTCTCGGTGTCCACGCCCTCCAGCGCACGGCTGAAATATGTGTTTCGTTTCAGATATCCCGCCGCATCGGAAACAGAGGTGCAGCTGAGCAAAGCGGAATAATCCTCCTGTTTCAGCCTTTTGCCGTAAACAGCGTGCATTTTCGCCACAGTGGCGTTAAGGTTTCTTCTGCCGGAGCTTTTCTTCTCCTTCAAAGCTGCCGTCCCTCCCCTCCGCAGTGCATTATATCATAGGTCATATGGAGATCACCGCTTTGAAGATCTCCTCGCACCATTTGTCGGAATTTTTCTCAAAGCTCTGCTTCATAGCCTCAAGCTTTGCATTTTTCTCCTCCGTAAGCTCGGAAATACGAGCGTTAGCCTTGTCAAGCTCCGCCTTTTCCATCTTGGCAAGCTCAGCCTTCTTTTCCTCGACGGCTTTTTCCACCATACGCTCTTCCTCAGCCTTTGCCTCCTCAATAATGCGGAGCTTTTCCTTTTCGGCTTCCTCGATACGCTTTGAAGCTCCCCTGTCGATCTCGATTATCGACTTGATAATATCGTCCATATGCCGTCCTCCTGTTCGGATGAAAAATCAGTTTTTAAGGCTGTGAAGAGGTGCAGGTATCTGACCGCCTCTGTTTATGAACTTGGAAGGAGAATAGGTGTTCACCTTCATAACAGGACCCTTTCCGAAAAGTCCGCCCCAGTCGAGAACATCGCCCTCCTTGCAGCCGATAGCAGGGATAACTCTTACAGCAGTGGTCTTGGAGTTTACCATACCGATAGCAGCCTCGTCCGCAATAATACCCGAAATGACCTCAGCAGTAGTATCTCCGGGGATAACTATCATATCAAGTCCAACGGAGCATACAGCCGTCATAGCCTCAAGCTTTTCTATAAGCAGCGAACCGCTTTCAGCCGCAGCTATCATACCCGCGTCCTCTGAAACGGGGATAAACGCACCCGAAAGTCCGCCGATACGTGAGCAAGCCATAACTCCGCCCTTCTTAACGGCATCGTTGAGCATAGCAAGGCAGGCAGTAGTACCCGCACAGCCGCACTTCTCCAGACCCATCTCCTCAAGAATATATGCAACGCTGTCGCCCACCGCAGGAGTAGGCGCAAGTGAAAGGTCAACGATACCAAAGGGTACGCCCAGCTTTTCGGAGGCTCTAACGCCCACAAGCTGACCGACTCTTGTTATCTTATAAGCAGTCTTTTTGATGATATCCGCAAGCTCGTTGATATCAGCGTCGGGATATTTTGCCAGAGCCGAACGCACAACTCCGGGACCCGAAACGCCCACATTTATAATGCAGTCAGGCTCGCCCACGCCATGGAATGCACCTGCCATAAAGGGATTGTCGTCCACCGCATTGCAGAATACCACAAGCTTAGCCGCACCGAAGCACTGATCATCAACAGTAGCCTCTGCCGACTCTCTGACTATCTGACCCATAAGCTTCACAGCGTCCATATTGATACCCGTCTTGGTGGAGCCGATGTTAACGGAGGAGCATACACAGGTTGTGGAAGCAAGCGCCTCGGGGATAGAGCGGATAAGTCTCTCATCGCCTGCGGAGAAGCCCTTCTGAACAAGAGCGGAATATCCGCCGATAAGGTTAACTCCGCACGCCTTAGCAGCTTTTTCCATAGTAAGAGCAAACTTCACAGGGCTTGCATTGCAGGCAGCGGAAACAATGGCAATGGGAGTAACGGAAATTCTCTTGTTGATAATGGGGATACCGTATTCCTTTTCGATCTCCTCGCCTGTTTTAACAAGCTTTCCCGCACAGCGTGTTATCTTCTCATAAACCTTTTCGCAGGCTCTGTCAATATCGCTGTCAATGCAGTCCATAAGGGAAATACCCATAGTAATGGTTCTGATATCAAGACATTCGTCCTGTATCATTCTGATAGTTTCAAGTATATCGTAAACGTTCAGCATAAGTAAATTCTCCTCGGGTCATATTCTGTGCATGGTGTTGAAAATATCCTCGTGCATAGTGTGAATTTTAAGACCGAGGCTGTCTCCGAGAGCGGTGAGCTTATCCTGCAGAGCAACAAAATCGTTGTTTATATTGGTGATATCCACCAGCATTATCATAGCAAACATATCCTGAAGAACGCTCTGAGTTACCTCGATAACATTAGCGTTGTTCTCGGCGCAGATATTGCTTACCTTTGCGAGAATGCCAACGGCGTCCTTTCCGATAACGGTGATTACAGCTTTCATAGTTAAGATCCTCCATATAAAAATCATTTACTCTTAATTATAACACATTTCTGTTAAGAAATAAACACTTATTAAAATACATTTCTTATATTACCACTATTTGGACAAAAAATCAAGGGCTTTTTCATATTTTTTTGTATCAAAATACTCAATATTTTTTTATTGACACAGAAAAAGTTTGATGATACAATTATTTTTATATCAATAGGAAAGGACATCGCAAAATGGATATATACGTTCCCGACTATTACGAAAGCTTCCAATGTATCGGCTCAGCCTGCCGTGACAACTGCTGTATCGGCTGGGAGATAGACATTGACAAAGCATCTCTCGAGAAATATATAACCCTCCCGGGCATTCTCGGTAACGAGCTGAGAGCAAATATCACCCGCTCCGAGGACGGCTCCGACTGCTTTTCTCTCGGTGAAAACGAACGCTGCCCTTTCCTTAATGAAAACAACCTTTGCCGGCTCATAATCGCAGGGGGCGAGGAAATGCTCTGCGAGATATGCACCCTCCACCCCCGTTTCAAGGAGTGGTTCGGAGACAGATGCGAAATGGGATTAGGTCTTTGCTGCGAAGAAGCCGCAGGAATAATTATCGGATATGATAAGCCCTTCGGACTGCACATTCTACGTTCCGAGGAAGGCAGCGAAGCTCTCTCCCCCGCCGAAAGCCGCCTGCTTGAGATAAGAGCGGAGCTGTTTCGGATAATAAACGAAGCCAAAAGCTATACCGAAATGACGGAAAACCTGCTCCGTCTCTCCGCACAAGCGGAAAAAGAGCTTACGGGCAATTTCCCGACACGCATATCATTCCCGCACAACAAAGAATACACCGAAAAAGAAGTCTCCCTCATAACATCTCTCGAGCCCATAAACGCCGAGTGGAAACAGCTCTGCAAAAAGCTTTCATATGTTGATAGCATACCCGAAAATACACAGCTAACGGGATATAAAAATCTCCTGTCCTACTATATTTTCAGATACTTTATGAAATCCGCCTCTGACGGAGAAATATTCTTAAAAACCGCTCTCGGCATATTTTCCGCCGAAGCCGTGTCCCTCATTATGAGCATAACAGGGAAAAGCCTTTCGGACAGCGCCTGTCTCTGGTCAAAGGAAACGGAGTACAGCTTTGAGAATCTTGAACTGATATACGATTTCCTTTATGAACTCTATTACAATTGACAGACGGCTTCGGAAACCTTTCCGAAGCCGCTTGTGGTTTAAAGATCATTCTTCCTCATCATCGTCAATATTATTATAGTGGTCAGCACTGTTGTAGCTGCCGATGACAGTGTTCTTTCTGGGACTGAAAAGTGCGCCGATAACAATGCCAAGCAGTGTGCAGGCAGCAATTGCCAGCAACAGCTCACGCTTTTTAACGGTAACATTCACATCAAGGGACTTCATAAAACGCTGAAATTTTAATTTGATAACTGTAAGCATACAAAAAAACTCCTTATCCGTTTATTCTTTTGAGCTGCCTTACGTCCCGTCCCGCAAAGGGAAGGAGCGTGCAGCAGCAGAAAATTCTTGAGATTATCCTCTCATTGTATGTAGAAGCAAGCTCCTCTTTTGATAGATTGGTGCTTATTATCATTGGCTTGCCCGTGTTGATGCGGGTGTTTATGATGTTGTAAAGTGTGGACTCGTAAAAGGGCGTGTGATGCTCCGAGCCGAGATCGTCAAAAATGAGCAGGTCACAGGCGCAAACGCTTTCAAGAGTGTCGCTGCCCTCCTCAGCTCTTCCGAAATGCTCCTTTTCAATGCTTCGGAGAATGTTTATGACCGAGCCGTAAATAACATTATAGCCCTTGCCTATGACCTCCTTTGCAATTGACATCGACAGGTGTGTTTTTCCCACGCCCGTTTTGCCAAGCATTAAAAGGCTGTCCGAGCCTTCGGAAAATAGCCTTGCATACTCGGTGCAGAAGCTTAAATTTTTTGACATAAGGCTGTAGCAGTCTATCCCGTCAATAACGATACCCCGATAATAATCAAGGCTGAAATGAGCAAAATCCGCATCGGGAAGATTGGCGGTGCGATTAAGTTCCTCGGAAGCAACTCTGCTTATGAGCCGCTTCATACAATCGCACATTCCCCTGTCGGTAAATCCCGTGTCATTACATTCCCTGCAGCGGTAATGCACCTCAAGATAATCCTCGGGATAGCCGCCTGCTTTCAGAAGCTCGGCAATCATATGTGCCCCGTCAAGATTATTCTTGTGAAGCCTTTCAAAATTCTCCTTGTAATTGCCCTTCCTGCCGATTATAAGCCGTGAAAGCTCTGTGGCGGTCTGAGCAAGCATACGCCGTATCTCTTCTATCTCGGGGATCTTCGCATAAATTTCCCTCTGACGGTCGGCAGCTTCATTCTCTGCTCTCAGCTTCCGTCTTTCCATCTCGCTGTTGGCTTTCTGACGAATTTCCGAACGGGTCATGAATTCGCCTCCTCGTTAATTTTTTTCACTGTGGGAGTACTGTTCAAAGCGTGCTTGAAAAGCAGGTCAAGGTCATATGAAGGTGCAGCAGAGGGCTTTGTCTCGGCTGATGGCTTTTTCTCCGTCTTTCTCACAGGTTTTGTGCGCTCGTCAAATGCCGCCGCGTCCTCAGCATTGGTAATGCCGTTTTCATGCCACGTTCGGAGTATTTTGTCCATATAATTAAAGGACACCTTACCGATACCGTCCACCGTCTTGTCATAAGCAAGCTCAACCATATCAACAGTAACGTCCATATTCGACCAGTCCCCTATGTACTTCTTTTGCGAAGCCGTAAGCTTGCTCTGGAGCTTGAGCCTTGACTGCACCTTTCCCTCAAAGGAAAAAGCCTTCTGCAAAGCAAGCATCTCATTTTCCGCCTGCTCGTGAGTGGTTATGTTCTTCTCGTGCCAGTCAAGGGCAATTTTTTCTATCTTGCCCATATTCCCCCTGCCGATAGAACAGCAGCAGGCTATGAGCATGATAATGATATCCGCAGACATTCCAAGATGGTCGTAAAACCACAGGATAGTCCTCTGGTCATCAAAGGTAAGCACCCTGCCAAGGCTCTGTTCAGCGCTTTTGAACAGGAAATCTATCTCCTCCGAAGCCGCTATCCTCTCGGCAATTTCGGTGGGCAGAAGTGCCTTTCTCGGCTTGATAACAGGCTTTTCGGGAAAAGCGGCAGCCGGCTCAGGCAGCGGTGCGATTATCCTGACAGGCTCCGCAGACTTTGCTTCTGAAACAGGCTTCTGCACCGAAGCACCGCCCTCAGACTTTTTGAGCACCCCAAGCTGCTCCCAATAAGAAAGAGCGTCCTCCACGTCCTCTTCGGAAACTCCTATATCCTCGGGCGTTTCGGGGGCTTTTCTGTATTTCATAAAATATATAAGCACCTTGACCGCTTTACCCGAAGCGAGCTTCAAGCCCTCAGCCGCAGCATCGGGAACGGCAAAAACTCCCTCGGAGCAGTCCCAGTTGATTTTGTAATCCATTCGTTCTCCCTTTTTTCTGTTTGATACTTTATCCTAATATTATAACATATTAACTTCAAAAAAACTATATTCATTTTGCATAGTTTTGTACCCCATATTTCTGTCAGAAAAACGGCGGATTAAAATATATAAATCGTTACAGATGAATTTTGTACATTTTTACCGTTTTTTGGCGGATAACAGGTAAATTCTCTGTAAAATAAAATATAATAAATCTGCTTGAAAAAAATCCGTATAAATGGTATAATAAAATGTATTATTAAGTATGTTTCCCGATATGGAGTTGTTAAAAATGATAAAGGATATCCAGGAAAAAATTCTGAAGCTGAAAAAAGAAAAGAACATCTGCATTCTCGCCCATTGCTACCAGACCCACGACATTCTGGAGGTAGCAGATTTTACGGGGGATTCCTTCGGTCTTGCCCGCAAAGCTGCAGCCACCGACTGCGACGGCGTAATAATGTGCGGCGTGCGCTTTATGGCGGAGACCTGCAAGATTCTCTCCCCCGAAAAGCACGTATATCTCCCCCGTCCCGAAGCAGGCTGCCCTATGGCTGAGCAGCTTGACATTGATATGCTCCGTCAGCTTCAGGAAATGTATAAGGGATATAAGACAGTTGCCTACATAAATACCACCGCAGAGCTGAAAACTCTCTGCGATGTCTGCGTGACCTCCTCCTCGGCGGTGGATATCATCAGAAAAATTGACGCAGACAAGATACTCTTCATTCCCGACTGCAACCTTGGCGACTATGTTTCAAAGCAGATACCCGAAAAGCAGTTCAAATTCGTAAGCGGCGGCTGTCCCACCCACGCCCGCATCACCGTCAAGGAGGTTCAGAAGGCAAAGGAGGCTCATCCCGACGCCCTTGTGCTTCTTCACCCCGAATGTCAGCCCGCAGTCACCGCAATGGCGGATTACGCAGGCAGCACCACGGGCATTATGGATTTTGCCAAGAAAAGCAGCGCTAAGGAATTTATCATCGGCACCGAGAACAGCATAGTACAGCACCTGAGCATCGAATGTCCCGACAAGATGTTCTATGCACTTTCCAAGGACTGCTTCTGCCATAATATGAAGATAACCTCCATCACCGATGTTCTCCATTGTCTCGAGGGAACGGACGGCGAAGAAATAATTCTTCCCGAGGAAACAAGAGTAAAGGCAAAAGTATGCATTGACGAAATGCTGAGACTGGGACAGGCGTAAGCATTCCCCCGACAGCATATTTTATCACACCGAAAGGACGAAAAGAAGAATGAAGATATCCGGAAAAATAGCCTCCGCATTGACAGCAGCCGTAATGCTTATGTCACTGTCAGCCTGCACAAACACTTCACCCGAAGCTCCCGACGCTACCGCAACGGAAACCACCGCTTCCGAAGAACCTGCCGAAATGAGAGATATCCCCTCCACCGAGCTTGTAAAGGAAATGAAGGTGGGCTGGAATTTGGGCAACACCCTTGACTCGGTCATTGAAAATCCCAAGGGAACAGAGCTCCCCTCCGACTGGGAGACTGCATGGGGTCAGCCCGTGACCACCAAGGCAATGATAGACAATGTTGCCGCACAGGGCTTCAATATCCTCAGAGTACCCGTTACCTGGGAGGGCAAGTTCGGAGAAGGTCCCGACTACACCATCGACCCCGACTGGCTTGCAAGGGTTAACGAAGTGGTGGACTACGGCATTGACAATGATATGTTCGTTATCCTGAACCTCCACCACGAGGACTGGCATATGCCCACCTACGAAAACGAAGCTAAGGCACAGGAGATACTTGTGGCTCTCTGGACTCAGATAGCCGACCATTTCAAGAATTACAACGAAAAGCTCATATTTGAGGGACTTAACGAGCCTCGTCTCAAGGGCGACCCCTCCGAGTGGAACGGAGGAAATGCCGAAGCAAGAGAGGTCATCAACCACTGGAACGCCGCATTTGTTGACACCGTAAGAAAATCGGGGGGCAACAATAAGCTCCGCCACCTTATGGTAACTCCCTATGCCGCTTCATCAAATGACAACGTCCTCAACGACTTTGTTGTCCCCGATGATGATAAGGTCATAGTTTCCATACACGCATATCTCCCATATGCCTTTGCACTTACCGACAATGCCCAGGGAACGAAGGAATGGAGCGCCGACAACGCCGCAGATACCCGAGACATCGACGTGCTTATGGCAAAGCTCAAGGATTATTACCTTGACAAGGGCATAGCCGTAATAATCGGAGAAATGGGATGCCGCAACAGAATGAACACCGAAGCCCGTGCAGAATGTGCAAGATACTATTCCAATGCCGCACATAACGCAGGCATACCCATCTGCTGGTGGGACAATAATGCCTTTGTGGGCAGCGGAGAGAATTTCGGCATATTCGACAGAAACACCTTTGAATGGAGATACCCCGACATCAATGCCGCTCTCGTGGAGCCTTTCAGCGAAGAATGAGCGATAAAATTAAGTTTGAAGAAGCCTGCCGCACCGTTAATTCGGGCGGCAGACTTATTAAGGGAATAGGCACAAAGTGCGAAAAGAGCGTCCATGCCGTTCTGAAAAATTACTATGAGCCTTTCCACGACTCACAGGAGCAGAAGATAGGCGGCTACATTGCGGATATCGTGGGCGAAAACGGCATAATTGAGATACAGACGGGACATTTTTCTTCTCTCAAAGAAAAACTGAACGCCTTTCTCCCCGTTTCAAGGGTAACGGTGGTCTATCCCGTTTTCACCAAGAAGCGGATAATCACCCTTGACGGTGAAACAGGCGAGGTAAAAAGCCGCCGCACCTCTCCCCTGAAGGAAACGGCATATGAGATATTCCCGAATCTCTTCCCCATCAGTGAGTATCTCACCGATGAAAATCTCAGCTTTATAATAACCCTGCTTGAAGCAGATGAGCTTCGTATCCCGCCCGAAAGCGTGGGACGAAAAAAAAGGCGGCGTGGCAGGCTTTCGGTCATAGACAGAATACCCACCGCCCTCACAGGCGAAATATACATAAACTCCCCCCGTGACTGGGAAAAGCTTATCCCATGCCTTTTCGAGGAGGATTACACTACCGAGGATCTTGCAAATTCGGCAAACATTTCCCGCGAGACTGCCGGGCTTGCCCTTTCAGCTCTTTTTAGGGGCAAAGTTGTTACAAGAACGGGCAAAAAGGGAAATGCCTACACATACAGATTTCATAACGGTTAAAAGGACGGTTTTGATATGAAAATAAAATATACAGCGGCGCTTCTTGCCCTGCTTTTAATGTGCGGCTGCTCGAATAATGAAGGCGATACGGAAGAGGAAAGCGAAGCTGAGCTTTCCCCCGCAAGCTCCGTTTCTTCGGTGACCACCGTACCCGAGGAAGAGCCTGAGATAAAATATTCCGCAAAGTCAACATATTATGTTGAGCATAACGAGCCGCAGGGCAATTCGGAGGGCGGAACTGCCAATAAAGTGCTTCCCCCGAAGGAGGGCGAGGAGCTTACCTTCCGTGCTGCAGACGGCAGAGGAGAAGCTGTAAGCCTTGAAGTGGGAGACGAGTTTCTGGGCTGGAAAATGGAAAGCTTCCTTATGTTTTCCAATGACAATGGTTCATTTCAGTCCCGTTTTTCTTCGGAAGCAAGGGAATTTGAGGGTTCTCTTACCATTCACATAAGCGAACTTACCGACGAGCTTGAAGCCGCATTCGTTCCCGATGACGCCGCCTCATTCCCCAAAGCCTCCACAGACGGCAGAATACTCTGGTTTGCGGCTGACAATCTTGAGGAAACTCTTGAAATGCTGGGATATTCCCCCGAGGATACCTTTGAAAATGAAGCAGTAATGCGTGTAAGACTAAAAACCGACCGTATCTACATCAACAATCTCCCCCTTGACGATGTAAACAATCTTATTCGTGTGCTTGAAATCGAAAAAATATGACAAACCAAGGCTGCCGAAAGTAGTTTTTCGACAGCCTTGAGTATTCCTTATATTATAGCACATCTGTTTCTGAATGTCAATGGATAAATTGTAAATTTATCCTGCCTGAACATCTTCCTGCACAGCAAGAGATTCGTCATAATAGCTTTCCAGCATAGGACGGCATTTCAGGAACTCCCTTCCCAGAACAGGGTCAAAATGCTCGCCCAGAGCCTCTTCAATTATCCCGAAAGCCCTGCTGTATGTCATAGCGTCCTTGTAGCATCTCTTGCTTACAAGAGCGTCAAACACATCTGCCAGCGCCATAATTCTTGCCTCAACAGGGATATCCTCCCCCGAAAGGCGGTCGGGATAACCCTTTCCGTTCCATTTCTCGTGATGATAGTGGGCAATGTTTACCGCAATATCGGCAAACTCCTCCGACTCAGCGCCGTCAAGTATCTTTCTGATGATCTCCGCACCCTTTGCAGAATGGGTCTTCATGATCTCAAATTCCTCGGGAGTGAATTTTCCGGGCTTTCTGAGAATTTCATCATCAATGGCAATTTTCCCCAGATCATGCATAGGAGCCGCCTTGACAACATTGTCAAGGAACTCGTCGGAAAGCTCCATCCGGCATTCTCCCTTTCGAAGCTGACCGGTAAAAATGCGGATAACGTCACTTGTGCGCTTGATATGACCGCCCGTGCTGCTGTCTCTGCCCTCGACCATATCCGCCATTCCCAGAATAAGCTTGTCCTGCATCTGTCGGATATGTGCGGTCTGCTCCTTAACTGACTTTGAAAGCTCATCGTTATAATTGTTAAGAAGATGGATATAATCTCTCTGACCCGTATCATCGGTTATCTCCACGATATAGCCCGTCCATTCGGTTTTGTTGTCGCGGTAAGCAGGGGTGACAGAGACCTTGAATTCTCTCATATCACGCTTGAGATAGTAGACATATCTGCTCTCGTCCCTGAGATTTGAACCGATGTTTTCGTAAAGATAAGCATTCTCCTCGGGAATGGTGTGGTCAATAAGCAGACTTTTCAGCTCTGGAAGAAACCGCTTGGCAGCATTGTTGCAGCCCATAAACTGCTTTTTCCTGTTAAATATGATATATCCGCTGTTTTCCGACTGCTCCAGATTATCCGAAACAACCTTTGAAACATCGTACATTACCATACGCCTGAAAATGAGAAGAACGATGATCTCCTGAACAATGTAAATATACACAGTTATTTCGACCTTGGAACCCAAAAGCCGCTGACCGAAATAAGAAGCAAAGGTAACAAGCACCGATACCAGCAGCACCGTTGCATACTTATATGAACATCTCTGCTGTCTGAAAAGAGCGACTATCATAATTATCGCCATCGCCGCCACATAGCCCACCAGAACGGTCAGAAAGACCCAGTGAAGCGGACCATATTCCTTGACAAGACGGGTAAATCCCTCCGACCTGTCTATAGAAACGTTTTTGTAATACCAGTCGGTATAGCCTGCCGTATAGGTGCAGCATAGCACAGCAATGTTAATAAATGTCAGCAGCAGGAGCTTTCGTCCGCCTATATGAACCCTCAGAAGATGACAGATATTCAACAGCAGAAAAAAGGGAAGAAAGGTGGCGGCAAGATAAATAACTCTGTTTGCAAGCATTGCCTCCTCAACATTTTGGGAGACCGACAGCGCAAGGCAGGCGCCGTTATGCAGGATAACGCAGGTAAAGGACATAAGCAGAGACGAAATGTTCTGATTATGCCCGATAGACCACAGTATCATAAAAAATACAACCGACAATGCAAGTGCTGCCGAATAAAATATCGTCACCATAAAATGTAAATCTCCGTACAGGATATTATTATCACTTTAACTAAATAAATTATACCATAATCGGCAAAAAAAGTCAACAGATATTTATCATAAAGCAGCAAAAAACCGCTTCCGATGAACTCAGAAGCGGTTTAATACACATAAATTACCTCTGCCTGCCCCAAAAAGCAGGTCAGAAAGCGTTTCGCTTAGTCGGAAACGTAAGGAAGGAGAGCGATGTGTCTTGCTCTCTTGATAGCTACAGTAAGCTCTCTCTGGTGATATGCGCAGGTGCCTGTAACTCTTCTGGGAAGAATCTTGGAACGCTCTGTCATACATTTCTTGAGCTTTGCGGTATCCTTGTAATCTATCTTCTCCACTCTGTCAGCGCAGAACATACAAACCTTCTTGCGGGTTCTCTTAGCGCCGCGGGGAGCTCTTTCTCTATCCTTTTCCATGAATGAAACCTCCTTATTATAGAATAATGGTAATCTGTCAGGGCTATCAGAACGGCAGATCGCTGTCGCTGATGACCTCCTCAAAATCGCTCAGGTCTCCAACAGAGACCGAAGGAGCGGGAGCAGACTGCTGATATGCGGGCTGTCCCTGAGCAGGCTGTGAATAGCCTCCCTGACCGCCGTAGTTATTCTGCTGATAATTATTGTTATAGCCGCCCTGCTGATATCCGCCGCCCTGTCCGCCGGCTGATGCTTTTGTTTCACCGAAGGAAACAGTATCTGCATAAACCTCGGTAACATAGTGACGCACCTCAGGATAACGCTTGTCGTCATAGGTTCTTGTCCTTAACTCTCCCTCAACGAGGATAAGCCTGCCCTTGGTGAAATAGCGGCAGATAAATTCAGCCGTCTGTCGCCAAGCAACAACGGTAATAAAATCAGACTGACGTTCGCCGTTGGGACCCTGATAATTTCTTGTGATAGCCACAGTAAACTGACAGGTGGAAACGCCGCTCTGAGTCTGACGAAGCTCAGGGTCAGATGTAAGTCTGCCCATAAGGATTACTTTATTGATTGAACAAGCGCCTAACATAACAATTCAGCCTCCTTAGTTTGATTACTTAACAGTAATCAGCGAACGCATAACGCCCTCAGTGATCTTGAGCACACGGTCAAGCTCAGCGGGGAAATCGGGAGCAGATGTGAAGGAATAGAGAACATAATAACCCTCTGTCTGGTCGTCAATCTCGTAAGCAAGCTTCTTCTTGCCCCACTCGTCAACGGACTCAACAGTACCTGCCTCTGCCATCATACCCTTGAACTTCTCTGTGAGAGCCTTGATGCCGTCCTCACCCTGTTTCAGGCTGAAAACTACCATTGCTTCATAGGTTTCGTTTACTTTTGCCATTTATAAGCACCTCCTCTTGGATTACGCCCGCACTTAAAATGTGTGGACGAGGATAACGTATAATATTATACCACCCGTCAAGCCTTTTGTCAAGGCATATTTACCGTCCTATGCAAATTCATATGTAAATTTTTTATGAACTTATATCGACATATATTTCCTGTTTACAATTTTTTCCGACCCGTAATACCATTGACAAGAATGTGGAAAATGAGTTATAATTTATATAAGCTTATTGGCAGACCCCGAAAGGACTTTTGTGTTATGAAAAAAATTCTCATTTCAATATTATCGGTTATGATATCGACAGCCCTTATTTGCGGCTGTTCACAGGTAACGGACGAGCTGCCAGACAGCTACTATGAAACAGACGTTATTTCCGAGACTGAAAGCTTACCCGTGACAGCCTTTTCGGAGCAAAGCGTTACCGCAGCTTCGGAGACATCAACTGCATCGGAAACAGTCATATCCAAGGCTCAGACCTCAGAGACTTCCGAATCGGCTTCGGAAAGCGAAGCAGCTTCTCCCCTTTCCGAAGCCGTGACCACAGTACCCACCGAGACCGAAACGGAAACGGAAACATCTCCCGAAACTTCTTCTGAAACGGTCTTTATCCCCGGCACTCTCCCGCCCGAGACAACAGCCGCCACCGCTCCCTCAATAACCGTAGTCACCATTCCCACCCTACCCGAGAGTACGGTAAGCACATCATCGGAAAGTCTTCTGCCCGCAGCAGATAGCTATTATCCTCAGAGCGGATATTATCCCCTGAACTTCGACCGTCAGAAGGCGGTCTGGGTGTCATATCTTGAATTTGACCGCATTATGCGCAATGCGGACGAGGCTGAGTTTACCAAGGCGCTGAACGCATGCTTTGACAACATTGCCGCATTAGGCTGCAATACCGTTTATTTTCAGGTCAGAGTTTACGGAGATGCATATTACCAGTCCTCTCTTTTTCCCAAAGGAGACAGGCTCACGGGAGACTACGACCCCCTTGAGATAGCCGTGAAGTCCGCTCATGACAGAGGTCTTTCCATTCACGCCTGGATAAATCCCATGCGGCTTATGACCGACGCCCAGATGAAAAGCTATCCCGAAAGCTATAAGATAGGCAAATGGTACAATGACCCTGCGGTAAACGGGAAATACATCGGCAACTCCTCGGGAAGATGGTACCTTAATCCTGCCTATGCCGAAACGGTATCCCTTATCTGTGACGGCATAAGCGAGATAGTCACCGCCTACAACGTGGACGGCATTCAGATAGACGATTATTTTTATCCCACCACCGACCCTTCCTTTGACAGCGCTGCATATGCAGCAAGCGGCACCTCTCTGAGCCTTGAGGACTGGAGACGGGACAACGTTACCAAGATGGTCAAAAAGATGTACGAGACAGTTCATTCCGCAAATCCCAGAGCGCTTTTCGGAATTTCCCCACAGGGCAATACGGATAATAATTACAACGACCTTTATGCGGACATATATACCTGGTGCAGCACTTCGGGCTGCTGCGATTATATATGCCCTCAGATATACTTTGGCTTCGACAACGCTGCCCTGCCATATGCGGAAACGGTGGACAAGTGGGACAAGCTTGTGACCGCCTCCGATGTAAAGCTTGTCATCGGTCTTGCCGCATACAAATCGGGAACCGAGGACAAATACGCGGGAGCAGGCAGCTCGGAATGGATAAATTCAACCGATATCCTTGCAAGGCAGCGTGATCTGACGGATATCTACAATGCAGGCTATGCATTTTTCAGATATGATTCCCTGTTTCTCCCCGACCCTGCTGTGGCGGCAAGCGTTAATGCTGAGCTGGATAATCTCAGAAAATAAAATATGATAACAGAGACGGCTTACGGAGCTGTCTCTTTTTTTTAACCGAAAAGTATGATTTTTATTTCAAAAAATTGATAAATTCTAAAATTTCCTCTTGATTATTTCCGGAAAATATTGTATAATTATATAAAGACTTAACGGCAATTTCAATAATTTTTATGCAAACGGTAAAAAGGAGGACGCTCATATGCTGGAAAATGCTCTGAAAAACAAAAAGGACCATTTCGATTACAAGGATATGACTTCACAGCTAAGACAGACGCTCTCGGGACTGCAGCTTCAGCTCAGAGACAAAAAGCTCCCCGTTATCGTTATTTTCGAAGGCTGGAGCGCTTCGGGAAAGGGCAGCCTTATCGGGGATATGATAAAGTACCTTGACCCCAGATTTTTCAAGGTCCGTTCCACTCTGCCCGCCACCGAGTCCGAAAAGCGCTATCCCCTGCTGAAAAGGTTCTGGGAAGATATCCCCGAATACGGCAAAATGTCAATTATGGACAGAAGCTGGTATCAGGAGCTTGCTATAGCACGTATGGAAGAGGACATCTCTCCCGAGGAATATAACCGTAGGATAAGCTCTGTCAATACTTTTGAAAGGCAGCTGAGCGACGACGGCTATCTTATCATCAAGCTGTTTTTACATATCAGCAAGGACGAGCAGAAACGCCGTTTCAACAAGCTTCGTGACGATGATGAGACAAAATGGCGAGTTACCGAGCTGGACAAAAAGCGCCACAAGCATTACGATGAATATTATGAAGCCTTTGATGATATGCTGGTAAAGACCAACTCCCCCCACGCTCCTTGGAATGTTATCGAGGCTGCCGACAAGGCATTCACCAGATTTCAGATGTTCAGCATCATTGTGAGCCGTATATCCGCCGCTATCAATGGAGACAAAGCACTGTCCCATGTGACGGAGGATTTTCCGCTGCTGCCGATGCCCTCCCTTGCCGATGTTTCACTAAAGGGAAAGGTCATTCCCGGGGACGAGTATGCAGAACAGCTGAAAAAGTGTCAGAAGGAGCTGTCGGTGCTGCACAGCAGGCTGTATCAGGCAAAGATACCCCTGATAATCGCATTTGAGGGCTGGGACGCTGCAGGAAAGGGCGGTGCAATAAAACGTATCGCCTCCGCTCTTGACCCGAGAGGCTATGAGGCTATCCCCATTGCCGCTCCCGACAAAACAGAGCTTAACCATCACTATCTGTGGCGGTTCTGGAATCATATCCCGAAAACGGGGCATATCGCTGTATTTGACCGCACATGGTACGGCAGAGTAATGGTAGAGAGAATTGAAGGCTTTACCCCTGCCTCACGCTGTGAGCAGGCTTATGCCGAAATAAATGAGTTTGAAAAGGAGCTTACCGACAGCGGCGCTGTAGTAGTAAAATTCTGGCTCCAGATCGACAAGGACGAGCAGCTCAGACGCTTCACCGAGCGGCAGAACACTCCCGAAAAGCAATGGAAGATAACCGATGAGGACTGGCGCAACAGAGAAAAATGGGACAGCTATGAAAAGGCTGTAAATGAAATGCTCTGCCGCACCTCCACGGTCTATGCGCCATGGAATGTTATCGAAGCCAATGACAAGCCTTTTGCAAGGATAAAGACCATGCAGATCGTTATAAATGCTGTAAAAGAACGGCTCAAAGAGGAAAAGAAAAAGTAATAATATAAGCGCCAAAGAGGAAACTATTAACCGCTTTGGCGCTTTTTACATTATTTTCCGTCACAAAAATAATGGGAAAATTTACAATCCCGTTCCTGTGAATAACCGAACTGCCCCAAGCCAATAATTTTAACAGATTATCGCAAAGGCGGGATTTTTTATGTACTATAACAAGGTCGATATCAGCGGCGTTGACACCTCGGGACTTACGGTTCTCAAGGAATCCGAGAAAACAGAGCTTCTGAAAAAATGCCGAGCAGGAGACAAAAAAGCCCGTGAAAAGCTTATAAGCGGCAATCTCAGGCTGGTTCTCAGCGTTATCCAGAAATTTATGGGCAGAGGAGAAAATCCCGACGACCTTTTTCAGGTGGGCTGTATCGGGCTTATCAAAGCCATCGACAATTTCAATACCGAGCTTGATGTGCGTTTTTCCACATATGCCGTTCCAATGACATATAGTAGTTGAAACAATGCAGAATCGAGGTTTTCACTATGTACATAACCAGACTTCAGGCTATTGATATTGCAATTTCGGCTATAAATCAGCTGCCCGATTCCAAGGAAAACAGGCAGGCAGTAATGAGACTTCTTAACATAAAAAAAGACTGCAAGTCAATCATCTGGACGAAAGGATCGGTGCGTCAGGCACTTGACGAATGGGCTGAGTCTCACGGGAGAAATCCCACCGTCACCGACCTTGTCGAGCCGAATATGCCAAAGGCTGTGACGATACAGAAGCTTTTTGATATGAAAGCAAGTGCCTTTCTGAACACATATTATTCCACAGAAAAGCGGAAAACACAAAGCAGCAGATATTCTGTCCGTTCAAGGGAAGAATGGATAGCGGATTTTACAGCACAATATAATGCTATCCGTCCCGCCTCGGCAAAGGAGTACGATATCAAACGGGACAAAGACAGTCCCACCTGGCTGACAATTGCAAGGTATCTTGGTGTTGCAACGTGGAAGGATCTGCTTGAGCTGACGGGGGCCCGACGTGGGGAGAATGAGGCGGAAAATATTTCGCATTATACTGTGGAGCATAGCTCGCCTGCTTATGATAAAATAACCGAGCTGCTTGCGAAACGGTAAAATATGCACAATTTCCAAATATTATCTGTTTCATGCGGGAAAGAAGTTCTGCTATGATCCTGCACTTGTTTTACCGCACTTTTCAAGCTCAATGGTATCAAAAAAATCCGGCAGCTCCTTTTACAGAACTGCCGAAGCGCTTTATCCTGTTTATTCAGCCTTGAAAACAACCTTGCGGTATGTTTCAAAGCGGACCCATTTTGCAAAGAATTTATTCTTTTCGGAATCGGGAGTACCTGAATATTCCGCAAGGAACTCCTCTATCTTAGCCTGAGAATCAGCCTTGACCTCAAAACCTCGTCCGTTTACAACAGGAACATTTTCATAAATGTAGCTGCCGATATCAACGATCTCTGTTATCTTTCTATCCCTTACCTTTACCGCCGCATGGTCACGAAGAACTATAATATCAAAGCTGTCGGGATATTCATAACTCTCGCCCTTTACGGGGATCTCGTCACCGATAGTGTAGGTGCTGTTTACGGTGTTGTATTTAAGGACATTGAGCGTGCTCTGATCGTAATAGAATTCCTCAAAGACATCGCCTCTTACCTCAAGGTCGCCCGCCTTAAAGGACGCCTTGCCCGAGAAGCTGCCGCCCTTTTCGGCAAGTCCCTCAACAACGCCGCAGGCTGATGTCATATTGGTAACACGGTCGATGAGGATAAGCTCGCCGAGAGTTTTATGCACCGCAAAAAGGTCGGATACGATAGCTTCTGTAAGCACGATATCGCAGACGGCAATTTCATTTTTGGAAAGGCTATCCTTATTGATATGCTCGCCTGTATTTACATCAACGGCATAGTTTATCTTTGTAAGTATTCCGGTAATTGTCTTTGTACCCAGCTTTACAAGATAATCCTTGCCTGCTGTAAGGGGCTGGTCGTCCATCCAGAGAAGCTGTGCGGTGAGCTTTTTGTAAACGGCAATGTTGGTGTCCTTAACAAGTACGCAGCCGCGTGATACATCGACTTCCTTGTCAAGAGAAATTGTAACAGGCTGACCCTTCTTCGCAGTCTGCACTTCCTTGTCGGTGAAAAGTATGCCCTTTACATGAGCCCTTTCGTTGCTGGGAAGGGTGGTTATCTCGTCGCCTACGCTAATGCTGCCCGACTCGATCTGTCCCTGAAATCCACGGAAGGTATGGTCGGGACGGCATACACGCTGTACAGGCATATAGAAGCCCTGCTCACTGCCTCCTTCGGAAATATCCACAGTTTCAAGATATTCAAGGAGAGGAACGCCCTTATACCAAGGGATATTTTCGGACTTGACCGTTACATTGTCGCCCTCGGTTGCGGAGAGAGGGATAACCGCAACATTTTCAAGAGAAAGCTCGTTTTTAAGCTCCTCTATCTGTGCGTTTATCTCATTGAAGCGTTCTTCGCTGTAGCATACAAGATCCATTTTGTTTACTGCAAAAACGAAATGTCTGATACCCATAAGGCGGCAGATGCGCGCATGACGTCTTGTCTGAACAAGCACGCCCCGGGACGCGTCCACAAGGATAACTGAAAGATCGGCAAATGATGCTCCTACCGCCATATTTCTTGTGTATTCCTCATGGCCCGGAGTATCGGCAACAATGAAGCTGCGGTTGTCGGTAGTGAAATATCTGTATGCAACATCAATTGTGATGCCCTGCTCACGCTCAGCCATCAGACCGTCCAGAAGCAGCGAATAATCTATCTTTCCGCTGCGGCTGCCCACTCTGGAATCCAGCTCCAGAGCCTTTTCCTGGTCTGCATAAAGGAGCTTTGCATCGTAAAGTATGTGACCGATGAGCGTGGACTTTCCGTCATCAACGCTGCCGCAGGTAATAAATTTAAGTAAACCCTTCATTAAAAATAACCTTCTCTCTTTCTGCGTTCCATGCTGCCTGCCGCCTCGTTATCGATAACTCGTGAGGTGCGCTCAGAGGATACGGCGCTAAGCGTTTCTTCAATTATCTCGTCAAGTGTAGCTGCGGTCGATTCCACTCCGCCTGTAAGAGGATAGCAGCCAAGGGTCCTGAACCTGACAGACTTATACTCGGGGACTTCGCCCTCTCTGAGCGGAAATCTTTCATCGTCCACCATGATAATGTTTCCGTCACGCTCAACAACAGGGCGCTTGTCTGCAAAATAAAGAGGAACGATGTCGATATTCTCACGCTTGATATACTGCCAGATATCCTTCTCCGTCCAGTTTGATATGGGGAAAACTCTTATGCTTTCTCCTTTCTTTATCTTAGCGTTGTAAAGCTTCCACATTTCGGGGCGCTGATTTTTGGGATCCCATGCCTGTGCTTCATTTCTGAAAGAGAAAATCCTTTCCTTTGCACGGGATTTTTCCTCGTCACGCCTGCCGCCGCCGAATGCTGCGGTGAAGCCGTATTTTGCAAGTGCCTGCTTGAGAGCCTGCGTCTTCATTATATCGGTGTAAGCTGCACCGTGATCAAAGGGATTTATGCCCTGCTTTATGCCCTCCTCATTGGAGTAGACAAGCATTTCGATGCCAAGCTTCTTTGCCTGCTCGTCACGGAATTTTATCATATCCTTGAATTTCCATGTAGTGTCAATGTGCATAAAGGGGAAGGGCGGTTTTTCGGGGTAAAATGCCTTCATTGCAAGGTGAAGCATTACCGAGCTGTCCTTTCCTATGGAATAGAGCATTACAGGCTTTTCGCACTCTGCCGCAACCTCTCTGATTATGTATATCGCCTCGGCTTCAAGCTCGTCGAGATGTGAATATTCGCTCATTGTTTTCAGCTCCTTGTTTGGATCAGTATTTATTGGATTCTTTTCGGTTGATGTCGATCTCGGTGACCCTGCCGTCGGGGTGCTCGATCAGCCATCTGAGAATATCGCCGCTTTCCTCGGTATGAACAAGTGAGCCCTGTCCGCCGATATCCGCTCCCAGATAAAACTTAACTGCATGGACCGGACATTCCTTGATGCACGATGTGCAGCCCCAGCAGTCCTTGGGATATTTTATCACGGCTTTTTTTTCTTCTATCCTGATAAGGCTTCCGGGGCAGACAGCGGCACATTTTCCGCAGCCCACGCATTTAATGCTGTCGATCATTATGCTCATATATCTGTCCCTCCCCTACAAGCTCACGCTTGATTATTTTTATCTCGCCGTCAACAAGCTTTGAATTAACATAGCAGCTGAAATTCTTGTCGTCACGGTCGGGATAGTCAAGGTTTTCCGCAAAGCTGTGCCAGCGTGTTTCCTTTCTTGCCTTCAGATGTGCGATAAGGCTTCGGCAGACAATTAGCCTTTCACGAAGCTCATAAATGAACATAAGCTCGTGGAAGCTTTCTGCATGAAGATCATCGGAAAGCTTCATCAGCATCAATATTTTTTCGTCCGCAAGCGTGAGCTGCTTTTCATTGAAGCGATAGTTTGTCTTAATGCCCCCCGCATATGAATCCATAACGGTCTGCATTGCTTCTTCAAGCTGCTCATATGTAAACCGGGGCTTTGGACCCGAAAGATATTTTTCCGCTTCGGAAAGATAGACGGCAGTCTCGCTTTCGGTTATTTCGGGAACGGTCCTGCCCGAGATATACTCCGCCGCAGCAAGAGCGGCAATCTTACCCTCCGCAAGCGCACCTGTTACATATTTCTGAGGACAGCCTCCGCTGACATCGCCTGCAGCGTAAAGTCCCGTGATAGTGGTCTGTCTGTTTGTATCCACCCAGTATCCGCCGGCAGTGTGACCTCCGACTATATAAGGCTCTGTACCCTCGATCTCAACATTCTGCTGTGAGGGCATTTTTCCGCTTTCTATCCACTTGATAGTCTGAGAGGGTGCCATATTCAGGTATGCCTTCAAAAGCGATTCGTCCTGTTCGGGGGTGATTCCCTCTGTGCGAAGGTAACAGGGTCCCCTGCCCTCGATATTTTCCATAACGGTGCCGTAGACCCTCTGAGATGTGGTCAGACCGTATTTTGTTTCGTAAACCTCGCCAAGGGAGTTTACCTGCTTTGCGCCTACTCCCTGCGCAAGTGTTCCCGTTGGTGCAATAGTGTCCTTACACCTGAGAGCGATAAACCTCATTTCAAGGGTGGTCATTTCCGCTCCCGACTTTATTCCCATTGCATAGCCTGCGCCTGTGTTAAATGGCGGATACCACATCTTATGTCGGGAAAATCCGGGATTGTTGGGCTTGTAAAGTCCTGCCGCGCCGCCTGTTGCAACAATGACTGCTTTTGCTTCGATGGTGTAGAAAATACCGCTGTCGATGCCAAATCCGAATGCACCTTTTATCACATTGTCAGAAACGGAAAAGTCGGTAATATTCACACGGTTCATTACCGTTACATTCGGCAGAGCATTCACCGCATCGGCAAGAATGGGTTTGATGTTCTCACCATTTATTTTAAGGTTGCGGTTTCCTCGGGTAACATATTTGCCGTTTTCATCCTTCAGGATAACGAGTCCCAGCTTCTCAAGCCGCTCTGTAACTTCGTTCAGAAGCTCGGACATGGTAAGAAGCAGATCTCCTCTTACTATCCCGTCGGCGTCCTTTCTTGCGTAATCAACATAATCCTGAGGCTTCCTGCCCTCGGTTATGTAAGCATTGAGCGCATTGACTCCCGCTGCAAGACAGCCGCTTCGCTTTATGTTTGCCTTTTCGCAAATAAGCACCTTGACATCGGGAAAGCTTTCGGCAATGGTAAGTGCCCCGTAGCAGCCTGACGTTCCGCCGCCTATTATTAAAATATCTGTTGTAAGCTTTTCGGACTTCATACTATAATGCCGTCTCCGATCTTTTATATTGAAATTTTTCGGGCTTCGGTCATCATCTGTGACCATAACCGAACCTTGATGATATTATAATTATACACCACAAATCATAGTAAGTCAATAGGCTTTATAGACTTTCTATAGATCAAACAGCATACTTAGTCATTTTGTATTATTTTTTGGCATATTTACCAAATAATACTAATAACCATTTGTTCTGTGGATAAAGACGAGTGGTAGTATTTTAACCGCCGTATTTTATCTATAGGTTAAATGGTTATCAGTATTAGTTTTTTATCGTTTATATCCTTCAATAATATCGCAGGTCATCTTAATATCCTCATCGGAATGAGCATAGGAAACAAACATTGCTTCAAACTGCGACGGAGCGGTATAAATTCCGTTGTCGAGAAGATATCCGAAATAATCTGCATATTTTTTTGTATCTGCTGTTTTTGCGGAGGAATAATCAGTGACCCTTTCATCTGTGAAGAAAGCTGTCAGCAGCGAACCCGCACGGTTAACATTAAGACCCGCATTTTTCATTGCATTTTCAATAAGCGCAGCCTTTCTGTCAAGCTCTGTGTACAGGTCGGGAATACCTTCGATGGCTGTTATCTGCGCAAGTCCTGCCGCAACAGCCGCAGGATTTCCCGAAAGAGTTCCCGCCTGATATACCGAGCCGAGAGGAGAAACGCACTCCATTATCTCATGCCTGCCGCCGTATGCCGCAAGGGGCATTCCCCCGCCCACGATCTTTCCCAGAGCGGTCATATCGGGTCTTATTCCAAAATATTCCTGCGCTCCGCCGATGGAAAGACGGAAGCCTGTTATTACCTCGTCAAAGATAAGCAGAGCCCCGTTTTTCTCGGTTATATCACGCAGAAATTCAAGGAACCCTTTTTTCGGCGGCACAACGCCCATATTTGCTGCCACAGGCTCAACGATAACACAGGCGATGTCATTATGTTCATCAAAAAGCTTTTCAACGGAAGCTTCATTATTATACTCCGCAAGAAGCGTATTGTCAGTAAAGCCCTTAGGCACTCCCGCACTGTCGGGAACTGAATTTGTGAGAAGTCCCGAGCCGCCCTTTACAAGAAGTCCGTCGGAATGTCCGTGGTAGCAGCCCTCGAACTTGATGATCCTGTCCCTGCCCGTAAAACCTCTCGCAGCACGAACAGCGCTCATTACGGCTTCGGTACCCGAATTCACAAGGCGGAGCATTTCCATTGACGGAAAATGCTTTTGTATTTTCTCCGCAAGAAGTATCTCCCCCTCATGGCAGGCGCCGAAGGTCAGACCTTTTTTGCAGCTTTCCGTTACCGCATTTATCACAGGCGGATAAGAGTGTCCCAGAATATTGGGTCCCCATGAGCAGACGTAATCAATAAATTCATTCCCGTCCGCATCGTATATCCTGCTGCCCTCTGCACGATCAATGAACAGCGGAGTTCTTCCGACGCTGCCAAATGCACGGACAGGGCTGTTCACTCCTGCGGGCATAAATTTTTTCGCACGTGCGTATAATTTTTCAGAATTTGATGTGTTCATATTACTTTTCCTCATCTATCCAGCGTGCTGCTTCCAGTGCATGATATGTGATGATAATATCCGCACCTGCACGTTTTATTGCAGTAAGATTTTCCATTACAATGCGTTTTTCATCTATCCAGCCGTTCTGTGCAGCTGCCTTTACCATCGAATATTCACCGCTGACATTATATGCCGCAAGGGGCATATCAAATCTGTCTCGAGCCGCACGAACAAGATCCAGATATGCAAGGGCAGGCTTTACCATTACGATATCAGCCCCCTCGGCAATATCCTCCTCTATCTCAAGCATAGCCTCCCTGCCGTTGGCGCAGTCCATCTGATAGGTGCGTCTGTCGCCGAAGGAGGGTGCAGACTCCGCAGCATCACGGAAGGGAGAATAGTATCCCGAAGCGAATTTCGCACTGTATGCCATAACAGGAGTGTCTCCGAAGCCGTTTTCGTCAAGAGCCTTTCTGATAGCAGCCACACGTCCGTCCATCATATCGGAAGGAGCAATAATATCCGCTCCTGCATTTGCAAGACTTACGGACATTTTCGCAAGCAGCGGCAATGTTTCATCGTTAATTATCCTTCCGTTATGCACGACACCGCAGTGACCGTGAGATGTGTATTCACAGAGACACACATCGGCAATGACAAGCATTTCGGGATATTCCGACTTAATGTACCTCACTGCCTGCTGAGTTATTCCGTTGTCGTCATATGCACAGGAACCCAGCTCGTCCTTATGCTTTGGGATCCCGAAAATAAGCAGTCCCCCGATGTTTGCAGAGCGAATTTCCGCAAGTATCTCACCCAGCCTGTCAACCGAATATCTGAACACGCCGGGCATCGAGTCCACCGGTTTTTTTATATTTTCGCCTTCCTCAACAAAAACAGGGTAAATAAGGCTGCTTTTGTCAATATGAGTTTCACGCACAATTCTGCGGATATTTTCCGCCGAGCGAAGTCTTCTGAATCTTTTCATAATATCTCTCTTTTCAAAATAATTTTTGCAATGCCGTCGGAATCCTGAGTTTCGGGAACGCTGCATTTTCTGCCGCTTATCTTTTCAAAGGCTTTTGCGGTAATATCTCCGATGCAGATAATTTCCGTTCTGTCCGAAACGGCATATCCGCAGTCAAAGAAATTCCGTACGCCCGAGCTGCTGCCGAAAACAAGATAGTCTGATGTTATTTCACAGGGCATAACTTCCGAAGCACAGACATCGTATATCTTTATTTCCCTGTATTTTATTCCCGCCGCATCAAGGGGCATCGTAAGCTCCTTCGAACCTTTTTCGGCACGGGGGATCAGGATATTATCACTCCTGCCGCATACTTTTGCAAGCTTCTTTCCAAGATCAGCTGAGGTGTATTTCTCGGGTATGATATCAGCGCCGATACCGTATTCCGCCAGCGCCCCGGCAGTCCCGCTCCCGATCACCGCAAATTTCATTTCTCCGATTTTTCGGATATCAATTTGCAGCTTTTTCATTCTTCCAAAAAATATTTTCACGGCATTTGCGCTTGTAAATACAGTAACAGTGTGATCGGAAATATTTTTCAGTGCGTTGTCCAAAGCAGGGGCATCTGAGTATTCCTTAATTTTCAGCTCACAGGGGAACTCTGTTTTTACCCCGAAGGGTGACAGCTTTTTTGAAAGCTTTTCTGTAAAACATCTTGTCCCAACAAGAGAAGCTGTGATATTTTTTTCCGTGATAAAATCATAAGAAACGGTTTCGCCCACAACAATAATTGCAGGAGCTTGGGCGTTCTTTGCTTTTTCCGAAATATCCGAAAGCACACTCTTTATAACGCTTTGATTTTTCCGTCCGCCGTTTGATATAACAGCTGCGGGAGTATTGGGAGACCTGCCCTTTTCCATAAGTCCGTCCGCAATTCGGGGCAGATTTTTTAGTCCCATGAGAAACACAAGAGTACCCTTTAGCTTTGCGTATTCAGCCATATTATCGGGGAGGGTATCGTCTGCTGTATGACCGGTTATAACATGAAAGCTTCGGCTCACATTTCGGTGAGTAACGGGTATTCCCGCAAGCTCGGGAACGGCAACAGCTGATGTAATTCCGGGGATAAATTCATAAGCTATCCCGTATTTTTCAAGAGCGTCCGCTTCCTCTCCTCCCCTGCCGAAAACAAGGGGATCGCCTCCTTTAAGGCGAACAACGCATTTGCCCTCAAGAGCCTTTTCCACGAGCAAAGCGTTGATATTTTCCTGTTTCTCGCTGTGCCTGCCCGCACGCTTCCCGACGCATATTTTTTCTGCATTTTCGGGAGCAAAGTCCGTAAGCTTTTCGTCTATAAGACTGTCGTAAATAACAGTGTCACAGTTTTTCAGTGCATTCATTCCTCGGAGCGTGATAAGATCTGCTTCACCGCAGCCTCCACCGCAGAGATATACATATCCTTTTTTCATAAATGCTTCACCATTCTTTCCGCAAGGGAAAATCTATCCGATACAGCTGCTTTTTCGGTCAGCTTTTTTATTCCGTCCTTGGTAAGTGAAAGGATAATTTCTTCTCCGTTAATGACCGAGAATGCACCTGCGGGAAGCGTGCAGTCCGCTCCCATAAGCTTCATTGCATAACGCTCAGTTTCAAAGCAGATGTACGTTTTTTCGTGAGAGACCGCCGCCGCAATTTCCGCTGCTTTTCCTTCCTTTTTTGTTTCAAGAGCGATTATCGCCTGACAGGGTGCGGGAATGCAGTCATGGCATTTAAATATATAAAAATCTGACATATCAAGCTCCAGTCTGTCAATGCCCGCAGCCGCAAGCATTATGCTGTCATATTCGCCGTTTCGGAGCTTATTAAGTCTTGTGTCGATATTTCCACGTATATCCTTGAATACCGCATTCGGAAATGTTTTTGAAATACCCAGCCGTCTGCGCAGACTGCCCGTTCCCACTGTAAAGCTGCCTGCAAAGGATGTCCTGTTCTTCATAAAAATAAGAAGATCGCACGGGTCATCACGTTTAAGCACACCCGTGACCGCAAGCCCCGGGGCGCAGTTTACAGACATATCCTTTGCACTGTGAACGGCAATATCAATCCGTCCGTCAAGCAGAGCATTTTCTATCTCTGACACAAAGACCCCCTTGCCGCCAATTGCGGAAAGAGGTATGTCCGCTGCACGGTCGCCCTTAGTGGTTATATAAACAAATTCCGTTTCTGTCCCGGGAAATATTTCTTTTATCGCAGCAGCTGCCATTTCAGCCTGACGAACGGCAAGCTTGCTTTTTCTCGTACCGATTTTAAGCTTCATATTTTT
This sequence comes from Oscillospiraceae bacterium, assembly GCA_017829005.1. Classification (GTDB taxonomy): domain Bacteria; phylum Bacillota; class Clostridia; order Oscillospirales; family Ruminococcaceae; genus Huintestinicola. The sequence continues at coordinate 29,865 of JAGAJF010000081.1, forward strand.
CACTAACCTTTTCAAGAACCAGCATTATATCCTCATCATCGGGAACATCCTCACCGCAGGCAAGACACAGATCGAATACGGCACTTAACGCCTCTTTTCTCTGAGCCTCGGTTTTAAAAGCACGCCTTACATATTCACGGTAATTTCCGAGGATCTTCAGTGCATTTATCATGTGATCATCAAGCTCTTCTTCAATGTACTGCCGCAGATACCCGGCAAAAAGCGGACTTTTTCCCGAGGTTGAAATGCCGACTGTTATATCATCACGATGGACAAGAGCGGGAAAAATAAATCCGCATTTTTCCATGTCGTCAACGGTGTTTATGAGGATATTTTTTTCGCTGCACAGCGTATATATGCGAGCGTTAAGGTCATTATCATCCGTTGCGGCAATAACTGCAAATGCGCCGTTTATATCTTCGTCCGCAAACTCTTTCCGTACTGTCTGAACGCCTTCCCACCGAAGTATATCGCAGCATATCTCGGGTGCGATGACCGTGATCTCAGGCTCATATGGAATGAGCTTTTCCAGCTTTCTGTGCGCCACATTTCCGCCGCCCACTATCACGATCCTCTTGCCCTTAATATCAATAAAAAAAGGAAAATATCCCATAATTATTCCTTTCCATAATCTGAGATAACATTTATTACCGCTTCAAATTTTTCTGCGTCAAGCTCGGATTTCAGCTTATAGACAAGAGTATCCAAACCCTTTTCTTCAAGTGCTTTTTTCGCCTTTTCCGCCGATAACAGAAATTTTTGCATAGTCATATTTTTACGAAGAGTTTCTGTCTCATCTGCAATTATCGCTTCTGCTTTTTCTCTTGCTGAAAGCTTTATTTCGCTGTTATTTTTCGAAAGCTTTTCAAAATTATCTATGCCTAAAAGTCTGATGTTTTTTTCCTTTGAAATATTCTCGTCAATGTCCCGGGGAACTGCAAGATCAATAAAAAGCCTTGGCTTGTCGGAGGTGATGCTTTCTGTAATTTTGTCGTATGTAAGCGTGTAAACAGGGCTTGAGGTGGCGCTGATGATACAGTCTGCGCCGTCGATGTATTTATATCTTTCCTCATAAGGAACAATGGTTATTTTTTCACGAAGCTTTTCTCCCACATCGGGAATATGCTTTCGGGAAGTGACCTTCACATCAACATTTTTATGCGCAAGGAGATTTTTAAGCGTACTCAGTCCTATTTTTCCTGACGCACCTATAATTAAAATTTTTTCACCGAAAGCGGACGCCTCATTTGCCGCAAGGGTCGCAGTGGAAACGGGCACTCCCGAAAGGGACGTATCGTTTTTTATCTTCTTTGCACAGGCAAGAGCCGACTGGAATATCATATTAAGCTCATGGGAAACCGAGCCTCGTTCCGATGCTTCCTTGTAAGCGTCTCTGGTCTGACCCAGTATCTCGTCCTCACCCATTACCATTGAATCAATGCCGCAGGCAACTCTGAAAAGATGATTTACGGCAGCATTTTTGCAGAAGATCATTGCGCATTGCTTTATATCGGCTATGCCCGAAGCCTGTGAAAGCACTGACATAATATCTTCCTCTGTGATATCTCCGCAGGCGTAAATTTCTGTACGCGAGCAGGTGCAGAGGATAACATTTTCAGATACGCCAAGCTCCGATAAGCTGTGGGAAATTTCTATTTGCTTATCCCTGTCGAATACAAATTTTCCGCGTATATCCGCATCTGCTTTTTTATAGTTGATACTGACGCAAATCATCTTTTCACCGCCTTCTTAACATATATCATTATACAGTAAGATGTTAAAAAAGTCAATATAAACAAATCTGAGGCTTATTTGCATAAACCTCAGAAACACACTGCTGATATGAAGCATAAAAATCAAACGGCATAAAGATCATTTCTGAGTCCCATTAAATAAATACAGAGTCATCGCTGATGGCATTGTTTTCAAGCAAAAATGCCTTATCCCCCGCCGTAACAAATATCCTGTACAGGAATACATTCACCTTTTCACCGACTTCAACAGGAGCTTCGTCAAGACCTCGGTTGGCTGTGATAATGCTTCCGTTAACGGAAATTGTCAGCTCTGTGCAGCTGCCTCTGAACGCCGTGCGTATGACCTCGCCCTCTGATGCGGAGCTGCGGTAGATAATATTTTCGTTTTTCTTTGAAGCCTTAACAAACTCGGGGCGGACAATAGCCTTATCCACATTTTCCACCGTACTGAAGCTTTTGAATTTAGTATAGTCCTCAAGAAAAGACGTATGACCGAAAAACGACGCTGTAAACGCAGTGTGGGGATCTCGGTAAACCTCCTGCGGCGTTCCCATCTGCTCAACTCTGCCCTTGTTAGTTATGATTATCTCATCAGCGACCTCTATTGCTTCGTCCTGGTCATGAGTAACGAAAATGCTTGTTACGCCAAGCTTTGTTATCATATCACGAAGCCAGCTTCTCAGCTCCTGACGCACCTTTGCATCTATTGCGGCAAAGGGTTCGTCCAGAAGAAGCAGATGCGGATTAGGCGCAAGTGCTCTTGCAAATGCGACTCTCTGACGCTGACCTCCCGAAAGCTGACTGGGATATCTTTTTTCAAGACCCGAAAGCCCGATAAGGGCAATAAGCTCCTTTACCCGCTCGTCAATAAATTTCTTGTCTGCCTTCTGGACTTTAAGTCCAAATGCAATATTATCATAAACAGTCATATAGCGGAAAAGCGCATAGCTCTGGAACACAAAGCCTATACCGCGCCGGCTTGCGGGAATATCATTGACTACCTTGCCGTCAATGATTATCTCGCCGCTGTCGGGCTGTTCAAGTCCTGCGATCATTCGGAGTATAGTGGTCTTGCCGCTTCCGCTGGGACCTAAGAGTCCGATGAGTTTTCCCTTTTTTATGCCGAAATTCACATTGTCGGAGGCTTTGAAATCTCCGAAGCTTTTGTTAATATTTTTAAGTTCAACGTACATCTTCCGAATTCCTCTTTCCGATATATTCCACAACGCTTCTGACGATAAGTATTATAACTGCCATCATTACCAGTATTGACGATACCGCAAAGGCGGGAACATACCGGAATTCATTGAAAAGTATCTCAACGTGAAGGGGCAGAGTGTTGGTCTTGCCTCTAAGGTGTCCCGAAAGTACGGAAACCGCTCCGAATTCGCCCATTGCTCGTGCTGTGCAGAGTACAACGCCGTAAAGAAACGCCCATTTTATATGGGGAAAAGTCACCTTTGTGAAGATCGTCAGACCGTTTGCGCCCATAAGTGCTGCGGCTTCTTCTTCGTCCGTTCCCTGAGCTTCAAGCACGGGGATAAGCTCACGGGAAATAAAAGGAAATGTTACGAACACTGTCGCCAGAACTATTCCCGGAACTGCGAACACCACCTGAATATTCAGCTCCTGCAGAACAGGATAAAGCAGGCTTTGTCTGCCGAAGGTGAGAACGAATATCAGACCTACAATAATCGGCGAAACTGTAACGGGGACATCAATGAGTGTGGTCAGCAGCTTTTTTCCCTTGAAGCGGAATTTTGTGAGCGTCCATGCAGCAAACAGTCCGAATATGGTATTGAAAATCACTGCGCATATCGTCGCAAACAACGTGAGCTGAATGGCCTTGACCGTATATTTATCGGTAATTGCTTCCAAATATATTTCCCATCCGCTGCGAAGCGCTTCTGTGATGACCGTTATCAGCGGCAGCACCAGCATAAGGAATACAAACAGCACGCTTATTCCGATAAGCAGCCATTTAACTATCTTTGAACCAACTGTATCCTTGTGCATAAGTGTTCACCTCATTATCTGCCTAAGATCTTTGTGTTTCTTGCCTGAATAAGATTTACAAGAAAGAGTATGAGAAATGCCGTTATAAGCATTACAAGTGCGATCGCGGTGGCGCTGGAATAATCATACTCCTGAAGCTCCGACATTATTATCAGCGGAGTTATTTCAGTTTCAAAGGGCTTGTTGCCTGCAATGAAAACCACGCTTCCGTATTCGCCCAGACATCTGCCGAAAGCAAGTCCGAAGCCTGTGAAAACCGCGGGAGCAAGCTCGGGGAATATGACCTGACGGAATATCCTTGATCTGCTCGCACCCATAACGCCTGCCGCCTCCTCAAAGGAAGGATCAAGCTTTTCAAGCACAGGCTGAACTGCTCTGACTACAAACGGGATACCTATAAAAACAAGTGCAACCGTTATGCCTATTTTTGTGTAAGCTATCTTTATTCCGAACCTTGCGAAAAAGCTTCCCACAAGTCCCTTGTCAGCTGTAAGCGACGTAAGAGCAATACCCGCAACTGCGGTAGGCAGCGCAAAGGGCAGCTCTATCATTCCATCGAGAATACGCTTGCCGGGGAAATCGTATCTCACCAGCACCCATGCAAGTATCACTCCCATGACCGCATTTATTGCCGATGCCAGAAAGGCAGTGCCGAAGCTTACACGAAAGCTTGCCAGAACTCTTTCACGGGTCAATGTTTCGATAATGTCCGAAAAGCTCATCTGCGCCGTGAACACCACCAGCGACGCCAGCGGGATAAGAACTATTACGCTGAGCATCGCAAGGGTCACGCCCATGGACAGCCCGAACATCGGTATTACTCTGACGGATCTCTTTTTCATTGATTTGCTCCCGATCATTTCTCGTATATCTCATCGAATACTCCGCCGTCTGCGAAGTGCTTTGCCTGTGCTTCGTCCCAGCCGCCGAAATCGCTGATGGTAACAAGATTTACATCAAGATCGAATGTATTTGCATATTCAGCAAGAATGTCGGGGTTGGAAGGACGGTAGTAGTTATCGCCTGCAATTCGCTGAGCTTCATCGGAATAGAGGTAGTTCAGATATTCGGTTGCCGCTTCTCTTGTTCCTCTCTTGTCAACGACCTCGTCAACTACTGCAACAGAGGGCTGAGCAAGAATGCTTATACTCGGCGTGATTATCTCATAGTCATCGGGATAGTCCTTGATAGAAAGATAAGCTTCATTTTCCCATGCAAGAAGCACATCGCCCTGACCGTTCTCAACAAATGTGGTTGTCGCACCTCTTGCGCCCGAGTCGAGAACGAGGACATTCTGATAGAGCTTCTTTATAAATTCCTTTGTCTGAGCCTCATCACCGCCGTACAGCTTGTCGGCATATGCCCATGCGGCAAGGTAATTCCATCTTGCGCCGCCCGAAGTCTTGGGGTTTGGAGTTATCACGCCAACGCCGTCGTTTACAAGGTCGCCCCAGTCCAGAATGTTCTTGGGATTGCCCTTGCGTACAAGGAATACGATGGTGGAGGTATAGGGGGCGCTTTCCTTGTCGAACTCGTTTACCCAACCGTCTTCGATAAGTCCTGCATCCTGCACTGCCTTTACGTCATATTCAAGTGCGAGAGTAACAACATCTGCCTCAAGTCCGTTGGCAACCTCAAGAGCCTGCTTGCCCGAGCCTCCGTGGGACTGAATTATCTCAACGTCCTGACCCTTCAGCTCCTTCCAATGAGCTGCGAAGATCTCGTTGTATGAAGTGTAAAGCTCTCTTGTGGGATCGTAGGAAACGTTTGTAAGGGTGATCTTGTCTGCATTTGCAGTGTCGGGGACTTCCTTTGAGCCGCAGCCTGTAAGAATAACTGATGCGGAAATGGCAGATGCGAGAGCGATGGATAAAATATTCTTTTTCATAATAGATGACCTCATTTCATAAAGTTGAATTTGTTGTTTTTACCGAGCCTGAATGATAAACTAACAAAGTCAACAATATGCAGGTCCTCCCGAATGATTTCTCAAATAATACATAATGCTTGTCCTTTTCTTAATCATATCTATTCGATAGGTTTAGTATATTATAGTTATACACCAATCTTTTCCATTTGTCAATACCCCAAAATCATCTTTGTTGATATAACATATTATTCCTATCATTTTTGTAGTTGTTTTGTGCATTATTCTGTCACTTGGCATAAATACAGATGTAAACCCTGTTTGTCTTTACAAAAAATAAGCTTCCGAATAATGGCTCACATCTGTAAAAAAGCAGTCGGGAACGAGGCTTGAGCCTGTTCTCGACTGTTTTTTAAGTGGGTGAACAAAGGTGAATGGCAATTGGCATTAAAGAGACAATGACTTTACTTCTCAGGACTTCTTAACCATATCCAGTTTTTCTCTGATTTTCGGAGCAAAAGAGATCGCAATAAGCATTTTTATCAGATCTCCCGGAATGAACGGAAACACGCAGATTGAAAGTGCGGCAGCCGAAGCAGTGCCTGACTGCAGGCAAAACCATACCGTTCCGAATGCGTAACATATAACTGTGCCGATCATCATTCCGACAAGATGTATCCATCTCTTCTGATATTTATCAATTGCAAGTCCTGCTATGATCGCCATCGGAATAAATCCTATAATATAACCGCCTGTCGGTCCCGCAAGCTTTCCAAGTCCCCCTGTAAATCCTGAAAATACAGGAAGTCCCACAAGTCCTAACAAAAGGTAGATCAGGTAGCTGACAGTTCCTTTTTTCCAATCCAGAACATAAAGAGACAGATAGATCACAAAATTGGTAAGTGAAATAGGCACAGGTCCTATCGGAATGGATAAGGGCGCTAAAACACAGGTAACTGCAGCCATCAGGGCAGTTACTGTCAGTGAATAGGTTTTTGTGTTTCGTATGCTTGGAGCATGCATATTTTCCATAATTATATTTGATTCCTTTCATTCTTACAAATGCACAAAGCGCCATCAGATATTTGACAGACATCAAGCGCATTTTGCATTTATAACTTTATTTTTACACTGATTCAATTTCACAAATATATCCTGCATCAGTGACTGTTTTTATCGTATCCTCGATCCCTTGTCCGCCTTCGGTAAGATAACCGGAAGCAAAAATAGAATCTACCACACTGAGAAGCTTCTTTTCTTCTCCTTTAAAATAGACCTCCCGTCCTGCCGCACATCGAATATCAGACTTTGGTACCATAAGTCTTGCAAGACATAATACCTTCATACAGTAAGAAGGTGTAAGCACTGAAATATCCGCATTCTCAAGCGGAGTTCCCGCAATCGGAAGCAGAAAATTTATAGGAAGAGCTTCAGGCTGTATTTCACGAAGCTCAAGAAGCATATCCGCCACATCCTCCTTGCTCTCTCCCATACCGATAATGCCGCCGCTGCATATTTCGAAGCCGAGCCGCTGCAGCATATGTATATTTTCCACACGCTGTTCAAATGTATGTGTGGTACAAATATTACTGTAATAAGAGCGGCCGGTATTTAGATTGTGATTTATGCGGTCAAGTCCCGCATCTTTAAGCATACGTGCCTGCTTCTCCGTTAAAAATCCGATTGAACAGCAAAGGTGGGCACATTTTTCTTTCATAGTGCGGATACGCTGTGCCAGTTCCTCAATTTCCTTATCCGTAAACTTCATTCCGCTTAGACCGATACAGTGTCGGGACAGATGGTATTCACTTACTAAATCATTATGCCGATAAAGCGTCTCATCAGATACCCATTTGTACCTGTCGATCTCTGCTTTGGAACGGCAGGACTGAGCACAGTATGCACAATCCTGAGAACAATTTCCGCTGCGGGCATTCGTTAAAATGTGAATACTGACACGGTTGCCTTTATATTTTCGGCGAAGCTTTTCCGCTCCTGCGATAAGCTCATCCAACCGCTCATCGGGAGTATTCAGGATCTCAATTGCCTCTTCACGGGAAATTTTGGGATCCTCATTAGTTTGAATTTCGGAAATCATAGGTTTACCTTCTTTAAAATTTATTTTGTATTATTGAGTATATCATATAAATACAGGTTTGTCAACACATATATATCATATAGTTGACAATAGTAATGAAAGTTTAGAAACCCATTATTAGGTTTCGGTGTTATATTTCGTAAGATACAAAATCAAAAAAAATAAACAGAGACAGATTTTGCTGCTGTCTCTGTTCCTTCTTCTTTTCAAGTATAACGAAAAAATTTCGATCCGGATATAATAAGCTTAGGACGGATAATTTTTAGAATATCCTCATTTCCGAACTGCAGTATTCGCAAACAGTCAGATCGCCGTCGTTGGGAGCGCCGCAGTGCGGACAGGTTATCAGGTATTTACCGATAATATTATGGAAAGCGGCACTGTCCTTCTGACGGAGTTCCTTATAATGCTCAATAGTTTTTTCAGCCCAGGAACGCTTTATTATTACAGCTTTAAGTGAGGACAGAATATAGATCAGACCATATATTACTGCTGCGGCAAACTGGCTGTAAAAAACTATGTCATCAATGGTCATAAACTGAGATGATGCTTCGTCCATAGTGCTTTCAAAAAATGGGATCGTCAGCTCATAGGATATATTGAACAGGGCGTTCACTATAAATATTATCAGGAGAATTATTCCAAAAGATCTCTTCTCGATCAGCAAGGGCAGCTTCTGAGCCTTATGAAGCTCTTTGACAAACGGGTCATTCATATTGAGCTCAAAATCCCTGCCTGACAGCCAAGTCCCGTTAAATATATATGTACCGGGCGGGACTTTCTTTTTCAGTGCCTTTTTGTATTCCGGGTGCCTGGTGTACTGCATTATCATTCACCTCTCTCGCGGCTTATGATCTCAATCGACTGCATTGTATTTTCGTCGGTATATCGCTCTAAAACGGTATTGCAATAAGGGCAGAACCGAATTCCCTGTTCTATGGAAGCACCGCAGGAAGGGCAGACTGTCAGCGTGACCTTGCGTTCTCTCTCGGAAGCTTCTCTTTCGGCGTTGAGTTTTTCCTGCAGCTTATAATATTCGACTGCCTGCTTTGTTACTTCAAACTTGTATTTTGTCATCTTTCTGCTGTCAATGATGCTTTTAATTATAGGTATCAGAGCAATAAGATACTGACCCACATATAAAAGATCATCAATAAAGTCAAAAGCAACATCAGACATATCTATGCACTCAAACGGAATAATAAAGATTTCATATGGCAGGTTCATCAGAGCGAACATAAACAGGAAGAAAGCGCCGGTCATTGCCATTGGCAGAGAAAGATAATGAATAACAGGAGGTTCTTTTTCTCTGATATGGGTATCCACTGTATCCTTGATGTAGGTATATTTTGTATATGAATATGAAAAGCCGCCGGTTTCGTCATCGTACCAAAGGGTCTCATATTCTCCCGTAGGGTGAGCAGGTTTTTTCTTATACTGCTGATCCGCTTTATACCCCTCAGGAGACGGAGCTGCAGTGCCTCCGCTGCAGCTATGATAGCTGCTTCTGCTGCGTGAACTTCTGCTTCTGCTGTGCGAACTGCTTCTGTGACTGCTTCTATGGCTGCTGCGATGGTGGCTGCCTGAATGACGGCTTCCGTGGTGTCGTCCCATTTCATTTCCCCCTTATAAAGATAGAGTGTATTGATTTCCGATCGGCTTATATTAAAGTATATATCATCAGAGAAATAAAAGTGTTAATAAAAGATTAACATATGCACATCATAGCAATTTTAATGCTTTTCTGCAAAAGCGAGATGGTCACCGGGAGCAGCCGAAAGTAACGCAGGATTTGCTACGATACCTGCCAGGAATCAAACATAACTCCGTCGGATATTACAAAATAAATATCGTTTACTCCGCTTATCTTATACTAATTCCACATCGTTCTATAGACAAGGACGGCAGATAGAATTTCGTCAATCTAGGAAAGCGACTGCAGGCGGGCTTGCCGCCCGGCAAAGGAGCTTGACGACGAGTGACGAAATTATAGCTGTCGTATCTGTCTATA
>JAGAJF010000082.1 GCA_017829005.1 Oscillospiraceae bacterium
CATAGGCATACAAACATTCTCGTGACCGGTAGCCTTGAACATACCGTCAAGAATGCGCTGAATATTCTCCCAGATAGCATAGCCGTAGGGTCTTATAACCATACAGCCCTTAACGCTTGTGTACTCAACAAGCTCCGCCTTTTTGCATATATCTGTGTACCATTTAGCAAAATCCTCGTCCATAGAGGTAATGGCGTCAACCATTTTTTTATTATCCTTAGCCATATCAGATAAATCTCCTTTTATGAATATTAGCGAGGGCGCTTCGTTCGGGACGAAGCGTCCACTTGTTTAAAAATCAAAGATCCGAATCAAAAATCACCCTGCACCCTTTCGGGAAACCGACGGGCAAAAAAGCTGTAAACTCGGGCAGACATCACCGCCGCCTCCTTTCGGGAAAATGTGCGTATACATTATACCACATTTCAATGTCTATTGCAAGCACTTTAAGAAATTTTGCAGGAGTCTCATTTGCAGCCTGTCATTCCCCGCTGCCGTCCTTTTTCTCCTTCGCAAGCTTCATAACCTCAACATAGATAGCCGCCACCACCGAATACATCTCGGGGGGTATGCCCTGACCTACATCAAGCATCGTAAGCACAGCCGCCGCGCTGTCGTCCCTGTAGATGGGAACGCCGCTTTCGTCCGCAAGGGAGATTATCCTTTCGGCGGCGTGTCCGTGTCCCGCAGCAACAACAATGGGACTGTAGTCCTTTTCGGGATTGTATTTGAGTGCCACCGCCGCACTTTTTTTTATATCAGACTTTGACATTCAGTCCACCCCTTTGACTGCCAAGCTTCGGAAATACCTGATCGAGAGACCTTTTTTCTTTAAGTCCCTCCACAAGAGCGGCGGAAACGTGATAACCGTTTGCCTCCGCTATTTTCGGGATAGTCTCCCTGATGGGCGCAAAAGCGCTTTCAAGCTTCTCGGGACACAGGAGCATTACCGTCATATTCCTGTCCTGCTCGTATATCTCCAGCTCGAAATAGCCTGTGTCCTCGATATCAAAGCAGAGAAGCATATGGGAGCCTGCCTCGCCGCCGCTGTGAGAACCTTTTTTCTTATTTTCGATAAGCTCCTCCGCTTTGGGGTCAACCCACAGCTCTCCGAAGGCTCTTATGCCGAATGCGTCCAGAGGAACGAACTGATGGATAAGGGGCGTGAATACCCCGGGAGCTGTGAGCATATTCTGCACCATATCGCTTTTGGTGGCTCCCGAAAGGGAGTGAAGAATGCTGCTGTTTATATTCTTTGAAAGAAAATCCGTAAGAGTTTCCATTGAGGTCGCGGCGGATATTTTATACTCACCGCTCTGAGCCATCTCACCCAAAGCCGTGTTTAAACCTTGTGCAAGGCTTATCATCTTCTCGCTGCTTTCGCTGTCGATATTCTCAAGGATAACGTTAAGACGGTCGATAAGAGCGTCAAGGTCCTTTGTGGCTTCAAGCTCGTTGAATATAGTCTGGAGTGCGCTTCTCATTGCGGGAGTGTTGGGGATAACGGCACCAAGAAGCTTTCTGACAGCTTCATCTCCCTCGGTAAAATCCACCGTTGAAAGCACTCTTGTAAGAGTGTCCTCGGGGATACGGGCAGCCATATGCTTTGCTCCCGCCGCAAGAAGATTTACGGCAGAGCGCAGTCCCGCTTCGTGAGAGGCAGTCTCGGAGCTTATGAGAGAAGCCTGCTTTGCTTCGGGGGGGAGATACTCATTGCCCTTTATATAGCTGTCAAACAGCTTTTCCAGATTTTCCGCAAGGGGAAGGGTCTTGTCAAGCCCCATTTTTTCCACCGTTTCGGGAGGGACATCAAGGCTTTCGGTCATCATTAAGAGGGAGTCAAAGCTTTCCCTCAGAGCCTCGGGGTCATCATTATATCGGGACATATTATGAACGATAAGAGGGAGAAGATTTTTCGTATTGTCATTCAAAAGGAGACTGTGCTCGGTAAAGCCCAGAAGCTTTAACAGAGTGGGCTTCAAGGACGTGAAATTTGCGGCTGCATCGGGTCCCGAAAGGGCTTTTGAGGCTGCCGCCAGCTCATCGGAAACTGCCTTACTGGGCGCCGCTTCAAGAGAAAGAAATTTGAAATTTGAGGAGAGAGATCTCAGTATCTCGTCCTTTGAGGAAACATTTGCCGCAGCCTTTGCAAAATCAGCCACAGCGGCTTTAAGCTCCTCCGCTCCCCCAAATCCGTCCTTGGCGGAAAGATCTACGATATCCTTTAAAACGCTCCAGAGCTTATCCCCGAAAATGGTGGCGTTTTTCTGCTGTGCAGCCATGTCCGACGCAAGATTTGACGGGGTGAGCATTACCTCCGAGGCAAACTCCGTCAGCTTGCTGAGAGCCTCGGCATCACCGCTTTCCTTCACAAGGTTGAGAGCTTCCGTGGAGATAAGCTCCTTGGCAGCGTTCAAAGCAGAGGATGGATTTTTCACAGCGTCCGCAGAGGAACGCATAAGCGCTCCGCCGCCTTCGTCCTTGAGGTTTCGCTCGGCATTTTCTCCGCCTCTGTCGTTGGTCTTTACCACCTGAGTCTGGTTGCCGAGGTCAAACACCTGTCCCGTAGGGTTCTGCTGTACATCATTATGACGGTTATGGTTATTATTCTGGGCATAGTCTCTCGGGGCGGTGGGCGTGGTTATCTGTATAAGCTCGGACACTGTTTATCCCCCCTTCGGGTATAAATAATTATTCAGTTTAATTTTATCACATTTTAATCACATTTTTCAACGTTTACGGGGTCAATTTTTTGATTTTTGTTAAAATTGCCCTAAAAATGCTCCGATTTTTTTCAAGTCTTATAAATATTATCTTTAAAAATATGCTTGTAGTTAATGAATTTTTATAGTATAATATTAAGTGTATAGTTTTGCCGACCCGTATATCCCTTCGGGTGGACAAACGTTTTGCGGAATAATGCAGCTTGCCGTTTACATAACGGTCTGCCGTTATACTATATTTTATACTATTATTATAAACTCTGCGGAAAGGGTTTTGCACTGCTTAGGGCATTGCCCCACAGAAAGGACGGTAAACATAATGGCTCGGTTTGAAGCAGGTATGGAATCAATGGTGGATATGTACATATTTGAAACCACTTCGCTCCTGGAGCAGCTTGACCAGATCTTAATGAAAACAGAAAACGAGAACAGCTTCGGTGAAGAGGAGATCAATGAGATCTTCCGCATAATGCACACCATTAAAGGCTCCTCGGCAATGATGGGACTTGACAATATGTCTCACCTCGCCCACGCTATCGAGGATATGTTCTACATCGTAAGAGAGGATAACCCTGTCATTTCCGATATGCGCTCCCTCTATGACCTGGTGTTCACCGCTTCCGACCTTCTCAAGGCGGAGATAGACCTGGTCCAGGACGAGGACAGCGAGCCTACGGATTTCAGCGAGCAGATGAACAAGATCAAGAATTTTGCCGCTATGCTCAAAAGCGGAGAAGCTTCCGCTCCCGCAGCTCCTGCAGCTTCCGATGCTCCCGCACAGTCCCCCGCACCCGCTGTCGAAAAGCCCGCTCCTGCGGCTGACCCCGGGGAAATGATAACCGTTACCATGGGCGGCGACAACAGCACCACTGTCAAGGTGACCTTCGAAGATGACTGCAAGATGGAAAATCTCCGCGCTCTTCTGGTTATCAACAACATCAGAAACGAATGCTCCATGCTCAAATTCGAGCCTGAGGATATCGAGGATAATTCCGATACCGCAAAGGTCATTGTGGAAAACGGTTTTATCATTCATTTCACCCCCGCTCAGACCACTTCCGAGGACATTATCAGCCTTATCGGCAGCACCATGAACGTTAAAAACTGCGAGGTACTTTCCATGGGCGGCGAAAAGACCGCCGAAGTCCCTGCATACACCCTCACCACCGCAAAGGTGGAGTTTGCGGAGGACTGCAAGATGGAAAATCTCCGTGCGCTCCTTGTGGTAAACAACATTCGTGAAGAGTGCGACGAGCTGGCTTTCGTTCCTTCGGACATCGAAACAAATCAGTCCACCGCCCAGACTATCAGAGACAACGGATTTATCGTTCATTTCAAGTCGGGCTACGGCGATGACGCTATTCTTAAAATTATCGGTGAGACCGCAAACGTTGCAAGCGTTACCGTTCTGAAAACAGGTTCGGATACTCCTCCCGCTGCGGCTCCCACTCAAAAGGCAGAGGCTCCCAAAACGGAGGAAAAGGCTGCAACCGCTCCCAAGGCAGAGACTGCTCCCGCTCCCAAGCCCGAAAGCAAGCCTGCCGAGAAAAAGCCTGCGGAAAACAAGGCATCCGGCGGCGCAAAGCAGTCCCTTATCAGCGTAAATCTTTACAAGCTCGACCAGCTTCTCGATATGGTGGGCGAAATAGTTATCACCGAGGCTATGGTAACCTCCAACCCCGACCTCAAGGGTCTGAGGCTGGATAATTTCCAGAAGGCTGCAAGACAGCTTCGAAAGCTCAATTCCGAGCTTCAGGATATAGTTATGTCTATCCGAATGGTACCCATTTCGGGCGCATTCAACAAGATGACCCGTATCGTCCGCGATATGAAGGTAAAGCTTAACAAGGACGTTGACCTTATTTTCGAGGGCGAGGAGACCGAGGTGGACAAGTCCATCATCGACAATCTGAACGATCCCCTTATGCACATGGTAAGAAACTCCATGGATCACGGTATTGAGGAAACTGCCGAGGATCGTATCGCTGCAGGCAAGAACCCCAAGGGAAAGATAACCCTTTCCGCTTACAGCTCCTCGGGAGAGGTCGTTATCGTAGTAGCCGATGACGGTATGGGTATGAATCCCGAAAAGCTCCTTGACAAGGCTGAACGAAACGGCATCCTCACAAAGCCCCGTACCGAATACACCGAAAAGGAAGCTCTGGGTCTTATTATGCTCCCCGGCTTCTCCACCAACGAGACCGTTACCGAATACTCGGGAAGAGGCGTTGGCATGGACGTTGTGCGCCAGAACATCGAAAAGTGCGGCGGCACCGTTTCCGTTGAATCGAAGCTTGGCGAGGGCACAAGCTTTATCATAAAGATACCCCTCTCCCTCTCCATTGTTGACGGAATGGAGGTTTCTGTGGGCAGCTCCATATTCACCATTCCCATAAGCTACATCAAGGAATCCTTCAAGCTGAGACCAAACCAGATACTCAGAGACACCGACGGCAGAGAAATGGTTATGATAAGAGGCGAATGCTACCCCCTTATCCGCCTTTACGAGCTTTATGACTTGGACGGCGCAGAAACAGACCTCTATTCGGGAATCATCATTCTCGTGGAGTCAGACGGAAAGTGCGCCTGCCTCCTGGCTGACGAGCTTATCGGCGAGCAGCAGGTCGTTGTAAAGCCTTTCCCACCCCTGCTCAACAATTTCAATGTCAAGCAGAACGGTATGTCCGGCTGCTCCATTCTGGGCGACGGCTCCATTACCATCATTCTTGACATCAGCAACATTATTTCGGATTTTTAAGTTCGGGGAGGTTTAAGCTATGAGCAATATCACCAAGGAAGAAAACAAGGATTTCGGCTCCGCAGGCGGCGAGGTGCTTCTCTTCACCATCGACGATGTGGTTTACGGAATTGAAATTAAATACATAAACGAGATAATCGGCATTGAACAGATAACTGTTGTTCCCAAGGTCCCCGATTACATCAAGGGAATCATAAATCTCCGAGGCAAGACCGTTCCCATCATCAGTGTGAGAAAGCGCTTCGGCAAGGAGGAGATACCCTACGATGAGCGCACCTGCATCATAGTTCTCGAGTTCGACGGAAGCAATCAGGCAGGCATTATCGTGGACAGAGTAAGAGAGGTCACTCAGGCAAAGCCCGAGGAGATCTGCGTTACTCCCGCAAACAAAAACGTCAACACTAATCACTACATCAAAAATATTATCGAGAATGCCGAGGGGATCAAGCTCCTCCTTAACTGCGAAAAGCTTGTTATGGAGCAGTGATCCCTTTCGGAAGGAATTTGGCTACGGGACTTGCGTCCGTAATTTCCCGGCGCAATTTCACCTCTCGGGAAAGGACAGGGTTTGAGAAACAATGCTGAAGCTTACAGATAATGATTTTATCCGTCTTGTAGAATTCATAAAAACAAACTACGGAATAAATCTTGAGAAAAAACGTGTCCTTATCGAAGGACGTCTTACGGGGATAGTAGCCTCAACCGGCTTCGATAATTTCACCGACTACATCAATTATGCACTCAGCGACAGCAGCGGAAAGGAAACTATCCGTCTGGTAAACAAGCTCACCACAAACCACACCTTCTTTATGCGTGAGCCTGAGCATTTCAAATTTCTTGAAAGCACTGTGCTGCCCTACATTGAGTCCTCTGTCAGAGACAAGGACGCCCGCATATGGTGCGCCGCCTCCTCCACAGGTCAGGAGCCGTACACCATCGCTATGACCATTGACGAATACTTCGGCGGAAGAAAGGCAGGCTGGGACACAACTATCCTCGCCACCGACCTTGATACCGACGTTCTTCGCACCGCAAAGGCAGGCATTTACTCCAAGGATATGCTGGAGGGACTGCCGCCTAAGTGGGTGGATAACTACTTCAAGCGCATCGACGGCGATAATTACCAGGTCATCGACAGGATAAGAAATGAGGTCGTTTTCAAGAAATTCAACCTTATGGACCCTATCGTCTGCAAGAAGCCCTTCGACCTGATAAGCTGCCGCAACGTTATGATCTATTTTGACGCCCAGACCAAAAATGCCCTTATTGAACGCTTTTACGACGTTACCAAAAAAGGCGGCTATCTTTTTATCGGTCACGCCGAAAACGTTTCGAGGGACACAAGATATTCTTACATAAAGCCCGCCATATACAGACGGGAAAAATAATTACAGGCAGCGAGGTATAGCAAAGCAATGATCAAGGTTCTCATAGTAGACGACTCTCTGGTTTTCTCGGAGCTGCTGAAAAAAAAGCTTTCGGAATACAGCGGCATAAAAATAGTCGGAACTGCCTCAAACCCCTATGAGGCAAGGGACAAGATCCTTGAGTTTGAGCCCGACATTATGACGCTTGATATCGAAATGCCCCGAATGGACGGTGTGAAATTCTTAAAAAGACTTCTCCCCCAGTACCCATTGCCTGTTATAATGATCTCCTCCCGTGAGGACAAGGCAGAGGAGGCTGTCAAGGCAGGAGCAGTGTCATTCCGCGTAAAGCCCGATGCTTCCGACCCTGTAAAGGTAAGCGGTTTTATCCGTGACGTTGCCTCGGATATCACAAAGATATGCACAAGAAATTCGTCCTCCTTCCATGCAGATCTGCCAAGCCATGCAGAGCTGCCGAGAAGCGGCGCTCCCGAAAAGCCCGTCAGACCCGCCGATAATAACAAGGGCGGCATTGAGATAATTGCTCTTGGTGCTTCCACAGGCGGAACGGACGCTCTTGAAAAGGTCATCCTTGGACTTCCCAAGGACTGTCCCCCGGTTATCATCACCCAGCATATGCCCCCCGTGTTTACAAAAATGTACGCCGAGCGTCTTAACCGCAGCTCATCATTTGCGGTTTTTGAAGCAACAGACGGAATGCGGCTCAAAAAGGGTATGTGCGTTATCGCCGCAGGCGGTTTCCATATGGAGCTTCACAAGGACTCCAAGGGATATTTCATATCCAGCAAGGAGGGTGAAAAGGTCTCGGGTCACTGTCCTTCGGTGGACGTTATGTTCACAAGCGTGGCAAAATGCGCAGGCAAGGCTGCCGCTGCCGCTCTCCTTACAGGAATGGGCGCAGACGGTGCAAAGGGACTTCTGCTTATCCGTCAGTCAGGCGGATATACCATCGGTCAGAACAAGGAGACCTGCGTGGTATACGGTATGCCCATGGAGGCATATAAATTAGGCGCAGTCTGCGAAGAGGCTCCCCTTGAGGAGATAAGCAGCCTGCTTAAAAAGAAATTGAACTATCCCGAAAGGAGCTGAGCTTTGTGGAGGAAGAAAAATATCTGACCTTCGAGCTGTCGGGTCAGACCTTCGCAATTGAAATAAGCTGTGTCAAGGAGATACTTAACGGCTGCGGAAGCATTTCCCCCGTTCCCGAATTTCCCGAGTACGGCAAGGGCGTAATAAACCTCAGAGGGGATATCGTCCCCATTATTGATATGAGAGTGCGCTTCCATCAGCCCCCTATGGAGGTCACCGACAAGATATGCATTATCGTCACCGAGTCAAAGGGCAGCGCAAGATCCGATTATCTGGGATTTGTTGTGGACACGGTGTGCGCCGTTGTGGATTTCGATATGAACGAGATATCCCCCCCGCCTGCCATCTCAGGCTCTACAAGCAAATACATCAAGGGAGTCTACAAGGCTGACGGCAAAATTATTATGATAATCGAGCCTGAGCTGCTGCTCACCGAATCAATGATAGAAGCTATCGGCGAATATATGGACGGCGTTAAATAAGTATTCAAGGCGGAGCAATGCGCTCCGTCTTTTA
Organism: Oscillospiraceae bacterium; assembly: GCA_017829005.1. GTDB lineage: Bacteria > Bacillota > Clostridia > Oscillospirales > Ruminococcaceae > Huintestinicola. The sequence goes on from JAGAJF010000082.1 coordinate 8,475, forward strand.
CTTTTTGTAGTTTCATTATAAAATATACATATAGTATAAAAATAAATCTGTTTATACAAAAAAATTTCCAAAATCACTTAATTTTTATTATCTGCCTGCCGATATATATAGTAGAGCATTGGGATAACTATGTAAATTCACAGAAAGAAAGGCGGAGATCTTATGGAAATAAAGAATTACACATCAGCCATCAATGCATACAGATACGCAGGCGGATCCGCTTCAAAGACCCTCTCGGGCAGGACTCAGAAGGGCAGCGGAAGAAATACCGACAAGGCAGAGTTTTCGGTATCGGCAAGAGCAAGCTTCTCGGACACTCTGAAAACCGCTGCAAAGGCAGCTGCAGACAGCTCTGCTTCCGCTGAGAGACTTGCCGAGCTTTCCGCAAAGATAGCAGACGGCAGCTACAGCGTATCCTCCGAAGATATCGCAGACTCTATCCTCGGTCTGTAAAGCAAGGCAAATCCCCTCGTGAAAGGAATGGAGCATATGGATTACAACGCGCTGATCGCTTTTTTTGATGAGTATAACGCTCATTTCAGAAGCTTTCTAAAATTTGAATATTCCAAGATGGATATGCTGAACAAGGGCGATATCGAAGAGCTTTCCGCTTCCCTGTCCACAGAGCAGGCATTCATTATGAAAAGCAATTCCCTTGAAAAGCAGCGCCTTGCCCTCCTGGGAAATAACAATACAAAGACCTTTGAGCAGATAGTAAGCGAGGCTCCCGAGGAATACAAGTCCCGTCTTGACGAGCAGCGTATCTCCCTTTCCGAGATGATATACAAGATAAAGGAACTGAACGATACCGCCAACATCATCGTATCCGAAAGGCTGAAAAAAATACGCAGCACCGTTGGCGAGCTTGATACATACAACGGCAGGGGCGCTGTAAAAAAAGAAAGCGCCGCAGGTTCGACCATACTTACAAACGCTTGATATGTGAAAGGAAAGTGTAAAAATGGCTTCATCATTTTTCGGACTTTATGTGCAGAGAGACGGTCTCCAGCTTGCACAGAAGGGTCTTGATATAACAGGACACAACATCACAAATATAAAGACCGAGGGCTACACCAGACAGCGTCTCGACATCGTATCCGTTGCCAACACCGCAGGCTGTCTGGGCTACAACAGCCAGGTAAATCTTGCGGGAAAGGGCGCTGATGCTGTAGGCGTTACCCAGATAAGAGATAAGCTCCTTGATACCAAGGTGAGAAGATACAGCTCCGAGCTTTGCGATACAGGAGCAAAGACCACCGTTCTTGCGGATATCGAGGATATCCTTGATGACGTGGAGAATGCAGAAGCAGGTCTTTCCGCTATTTTCGGAAATTTCAAGGCTGCATTCCAGTCCTTCTCCTCCACAGGCGCAGACAGACAGGATCTCTCCACCGTTGCTATGAATGCCGCCGACTCGGTTATCAATGTTATTAAAAATTTTGATCTGAGACTTAACGACGTGGAGCTTGCCACAAGAGAGGACATCGTGGTCACCAATGACAGAGTGAACACCATTCTCAAGCAGCTGGCTTCCCTCAACAAGCAGATAAAGGACTCCTATGTCCAGATGGACAATGTTTATGCCACCAGAGACGGCTATCAGGCAGAGATAGAGTACGGTCCCCTGGAGCTGAAGGACACCTTCAACAAGCTCTGTGACGAGCTTTCACAGTATGTGAACATCAACGTTGAACAGCAGGCTGACGGCGGCTATGATGTATACTTCGGAGACGTGGCTCTGGTGAAGAATGACGCTTATGCAAAAACGGACATTATCTTCTCGGACGATCAGGGGGCAAGAAACGATTTTGCCGAGCTTCACGTAAGCAGCATCAACACCGACAAGGGCTGGACAAAGTGCGAGCGTGAGATAACCGATGCCATAAAGGCAAACCCCGACCTTGAGGAAAAGGTAAAAGCTCTTAACTCATATATCTACAACGGCAAGGTAAAGCAGGCGTGCGAGCTTGAAAAGGAGATCATCGCCGAAGCAGGAGATGCTTATAGTCCCATCTTCACAAACAATATGACCGAGGAGCAGCTCAGAACAGCTCCCTCCTATGCAATAACCGTTACCGAGGAGACTGACACCCTCACAGGCGGTTCAATAAGCGGTCTTTTCGATATTTACAACGGCAAGGGCTGCTACGCCGAGGGCGATGAAAACACCTACAACGGCATAAAGTATTATCAGGAAACCATGAGAGCCTTTGCCAACACAATGGTCAAGACCTTCAATGCCCTGTACGACGAATACAACAGCTCCCCCGAAGCAGTTGCTCAGCAGACAGCAGCTGCCGACAAGGCTGAGGAAAAGCTCAGAGCAGACGTTACAGCTCAGTATATGGCTGATAACGGCGTTGCGGACGAGGCTGACCTTACAGCAGACCAGATCACCGAAATAGACGCTCTGGTAAATGAGACCCTTGATGAGGTCCGCAATAAGGCAATAGAAGATACCAAGTTCAAAATGTTCGAGTTTGAGGACGGTGCCCTTGAGGACGGCAGCATTTCCGATCTGAAGATAGCCGAAACATGGAAAAACAGCGTCCTCCGCTGTGTTCACCCTGCTGTTGACGCAGACGGCAACCTGGATTATAACTATGATGAGCTTGACAACACCTACATAAACAAGATCCTCTCCGCTTTCGAGGGCAAGTACAAGTTCGGAAACGAACCCGATGAATACACCTTTGAGGGCTTTATCCAGTACTACGGTCAGACCGTGGGCGGCGACCTTGAATACGAGCTTGGAAGCTTTGACTCCACAAACATTATGCTTAAAAGCGTTTCCGACGCAAGAGACGAGGTAATGGGCGTAAGTATGGACGAAGAGGGCGTAAATATGATGAACTATCAGAAGTGGTACAATGCCATTTCCCGAATGATATCCGCCCTTGACGAGTGCCTTGACAAGCTGATAAACGGCACAGGAAAAGTCGGACTTTGATAATATAAGGAGCTGATTTCCAATGAGAGTTACAAACAATGCGTTCAGCGGAGCGTTTTTAAACAGCTATAACAGTCTGCTTTCAAGCTATCTGAAATCCCAGACCAAGATACTCACTCAGAGAAAATACAACCGTGCCAGCGAGGACTCCTCCTCGGCGGCAAAGGCTGCTCATGTAAGAAAATCCCTTGAAAATCTTGATATCTACGATGAAAATCTCAAGACCGCCAAGGACTTTTTCTACGCAGCAGAAGACGCTCTTTACGATATTGCCGACAAGACCTATCTTAACGTAAAGACAAAGATAGTTTCCGTTCAGGACACTATGAACCAGACCGAGTTCAACACCATTGCCCTGGAGCTTGAGCAGCAGGCGGAGCATATGATACAGGATATGAACACCGACTTTGCCACAAGGCAGATGTTCGGTTCCGCAAGCAATGACAAGACCCCCTTCACCGTTTATTCCAGAGTGGAAGTTGAAATGCCCGACGGCACAGTCAAGATATTCGGCAACGAATACGATACCGCAGAGCTTGGCGGCGAGACCCTTACCCCTGCAGAGGACGGCAGCTATACCGATGCCGCAGGCAACACATATACCTTCGATAAATATTACGACTCGGACGGTAATGAGATAACCGACCTCAACTCCTTTGAGGGCAGCACATATTACAGCAGCCCCGATAAGAACGCAGCAGACACCGTTAAATTCACCGTCAACGGCAGCCCCGATTTCAGCTCAGCTCCTTCGGAAAGAATTGTCTGCTTCAACGATATCCCCATAAACCTTATGGGCGACGAGCTGAAAAATGCAGTAAACGGCGGCACTATCAAGTATTACGATAAAAGCGGAAAGCTTGCCGACACCAAAACCATAAACTGCCCCTCAGAAAGCGGCGGAGCAGACGGCTTCCCCGGAACAAATCCGATCTATGTGGATATAGGTCTCGGCGTCAAATATGACGAAAACGGCACTATAAACCCTGCCACCGCTCTTGATATGGGTCTGAACGGTGCAGAGATAACAGGCTGCGGCACCGATAAGGACGGAGATTCTCTTAATCTCATTCAGCTTGTTTTTGATGCGGCAGCAGCTCTCAGAAATGGCGATGTGGAGTCCGTGAACCGCTATATCGACAAGCTTGACGAAGCAAACTCCAAGGTACTTGACGCCATCACTACCTTAGGCGTAAAGCAGAACAATATGCAGATGTACATCGACCGAAACGATGTTTACCGCATAAACCTCTCCGAAAAGCAGAACACCATCGAGGGCGTGGACATCGAAGAGGAGATCACCAATATGAAATCCATCGAAGCGGCATACAACGCTTCCCTTTCCCTTGGCTCGGGCATTATTCCCAAGAGCATATTTGACTTTGTATAATACTAAACTAAGGAGGACGAAGTAATGGATCAGCTTCTAAGTATCACATCTATCCCCATAAAAGTGGAAATAAACGTTACCCGTGCGGAGCTGAAGCTTGACACTCCCGCTCCCACCGTACAGATATCCAAAAGTCCCGGGGGAATGCAGATAACCGCCGACCCCATTCAGGTGCATATCGACAACACCGCCGCAAGGGAAAGCCTTGGCTACGGTCATAAGAATATCGACACCTTTGCAAAGGACGAGGCGCAGAAGGGCATAAAGGTGGCATATCAGGCAATAGCCAACATCGTGAATGAGGGCAACGCTCTCGGCAATTTTGAAGCCACCCCCGCCTCCATTGCCGCCTCCAAGGCAAGCAGAACAATGGAGACTATAATGGAGTTTCTCCCCAAGGAAGGTCCCGATATAAGCTGGTCGGGCAACACCCTCAGCATAAACTACAAGGCAGAGCAGCTGAATATGGACTGGAACACAAGCCCCACCGCGCAGCTTGAGTTTGTTCCGGGAACCGTTGAGTTTATCGTTAACCAGCGTCCCAAGGTAGAGATCGAATATACGGGCGAGCCAATCTATTTCCCCAGAAGCGCCGCTCCGGGATATGAGGAATGATTATGAATGAAACTATCAGCAGAATAACCGTAAAAACAAGGGATTTTGACGATATTGAGGTTGCCCCCTCGGAGATAATAACCTTCCCCCAGGGAATATTTGCCTTTGAGGATTATAAGGATTATATCCTCATCTCCCCCTTAGGCAGCGGAAAATGCCCCGTGTGGCTCCAGAGTACGGAAAACCCCAACCTTTGCTTTATCCTCTTCGACCCCCTTGAGTTCTGTTCCGACTATCGGGTAACGGTAGCCGACGAGGACGTTGATGTGCTTGATATGGAGGACGATAATGACGCAAAATTCTACGTTATCGCCGTTATCCCCGAGAATAATATGGAGGCTACCGTAAATCTCAAAAGCCCCATAATCATCAACACCAAAAACAATAAAGCGGCACAGGTCATAGCCGCCGACGATTACCCCATAAAATTCCCCGTATTCGCCAAAAAGGAGGACTAACGTTATGTTAATAATCACCCGCAAAACCGGCGAGGGGATCCATATCGGCGATGACGTTGTGGTAAACGTGGTCGAAGCGGGCAAGGACAAGGTCAGGCTGGGAATAAGCGCTCCCAAGGACGTTAAGATAATCCGCTCGGAGATGTTCGAGTCCAGAGGCTTTAACGTGCAGGCAGCAGTAAATAAGGTCTCCGCCGACTTTATGAACAAATTTCTTACCGATACCCCCACTCAGTTAAATGAGATAAAATAAAACGTAACATAATTTTGAAAGGACGGTCATTCAGATGGCAACTACACACGAAATAACAAGAATGACAGGTCTCGCCTCGGGTCTCGATATCGAGTCCTTAGTTAAGGCAGGCGTTGCCAATACAAAAAACTCCCTTGATAAGAGAAAGCAGAAGCTCCAGACTCTCCAGTGGAAACAGGAGGCTTACAGAAACGTCATCACCGCAATGTCCGATTTTAAGAAAAAGTTCCTTAATATCGAGTCCTCTTCCTCAATAAGAGCCAATGCTGTAATGAAGGCAAACAAGGCAGAGTCCTCAAACGACTCTCTTGTTGTGTCCGCTTCCACAAGCGCCGTTCCCGGAAAATATTCCATCACCTCTGTGCAGACCGCAAAGGCAGCCACCCTCTCGGGTAACAGAGCCTCGGCAGGAACGGTGGAGCTTGATTTTTCAAACGCATCCGCAGGCAGCAATACCGTTACTGTAACTCTTGACGGCTCTGCAAGGAATATCACCTTCGAAGGCGGCGAAAATGCCAAGGACAACTTCCTCACCGCACTTAACGAGTCCTTCGGAGAGATAAGCGCCGCAAGATTTTCCTTCAAGGACGGCACAAATAAGCTTACCATACAAAATGCCGCAAGCGATAAGGTGTCCCATATCTTCACCGTAGGCTACAATGAAGCTGTAGGTCTTAAAAACGACGCTTCCAATATGATATCCTCCACCTCCGCTATCGGCAGCCTTGACTTTATGCAGGAGCTTTCGGGAAACAGCTTTGAGTTTTCCATAAACGGCGAAAGCTTCTCCTTTGACAGAGACACCACCATCAAGGAAATGATGAACACTGTCAACAAGTCCGACGCCGGCGTTACAATGAGCTTTAACGCTCTCAGCCAGTCCTTTGAGCTTAAAACAAATGAAACAGGCGCAGGCAAGGAGCTTAAAATATCCCAGACCAAGGGCAATCTTGTAAACGCCCTTTTCAATATGGGCGATGAGCTTGGAATTGACCCCACCATAGCCACACTTACCGACAAGAATATTGACGACAGTATCACAAGCTTTGAATTCACCGCCTCCGCTGACGGCTTTGCCTCGGGCGACGGTATCACAATAAACGGCAAAGCTCTTGCCATAACAGGTCTCACACTGAAGCAGAAGACCGAAAAGATAACCATCAACGACTCCGAGATAAACGCCAAGCTCTATACCGATGCAGACGGCAATCAGATTTACAGCTATTCTCAGGACGGCGGCACAGTTTACGCAAAGAAGAATGCCGATGATACCTTTGAGACTGTAATGACCGTTTCCGCCGAGGGCGTTGTAAACGTAGGCGGCAGCGACATTGAGGGCGTTACCGAAGAAGCACAGCTCAGCGCAATGGGCATCGAGAAGGACTATAAGAAGTACACAAGCGATGAGATAGCAACCGCTCTGAATGATGCATACAAGGCTTCCTTCCCCAGCGGAAAGGGCAGCTTCTCCGTTCAGGTTTTTGACGATACAGGTGCAAAGATCACCTTCACTCCAGAAGCAGGTGATGCGGTATCCGTTGATGCTTCGGGCAATGTGACCGTTGACGGAGCTTCCTCCAACTACACCGAAACGCCCTATGCAGGCGACCGTGTTATCGCCGATATGGATAAGATATCCTTCACCGTAAACGGCGGTGTGACATTCAATATGGCAGGCTCAGGCGAGGACGGAAAGGTAACGATCAATGACCTTGTCCGCTCGGGATATTTCACCTATGACGAGGATAAGGGCGTTTTAGCCGTAACAGGCAAAAACACCGTTGAGTTTGAGGGCGAAAGCGGAGAAGCTATCAAGAAGTTTTTCGGAACCACCACCCTCAGCGGCGTGGACAACGTGGGCAGTATGACCCTGAGAGGCTCCAACGCACAGATAACCGTAAACGGCATTACCCTTGAAAGTGCCTCCAACAGCTTTGCGATACAGGGAACCACCTTCAGCATAAACGAGGTGAAGGAATTCACCGAGGAGGATATCGAAAACGGCGATGCCGAGGAAATTACCGTAAATGTCTCCAAGGACACAAGCAAGATAAAGGAAACTATCCTTGGCTTTGTTGAAGCCTATAACGAGCTTCTCGACAAGGTACACGACCAGCTTAATACAAGCCGTCCCAAGGATAATAAGGAGTATTACGATCCCCTCACCGATGACCAGAAGGACGAAATGGAAGCCGACGAGATAGAAAAGTGGGAGGAAAAGGCAAAGACAGGTCTTCTCTATCACGATTCAACTCTTTCCAAGGTTTTCACACAAATTCGACAGGCAGTAGGCTGCGCAAACGTAGGCGGAATGACCATTCAGGCTCTTGGTATCGACACCTCCGATGATTTCAACGAGTACGGCAAGCTGAAGATAGATGACGAAAGCGTTCTCGACGCAGCTATTGAGAAGTACGGCGATGAGATCGCAAACTTCTTCACCGATACAAAGGACGGTCTGGGAACAGTCCTGAACAACGCCGTAAACGCCGCTATCGACACAAGCACCAACGCAAAAGGCTACCCCAAGGGCTCCCTCACCGCAATGGCAGGTGTGGCAAATACCCGTTCCGACCGCAACAATATGATATACAATCAGATATCAAGTCTCCAGAGCCTTATCGACACCCTGAATGACAGGTATGAAAAGGAGCAGGAGAGACTGTGGACAAAGTATTCCACACTTGAGTCCTACATCTCCACAATGAACAATCAATCCAGCTCCCTCTTCGGCACAACCACAGGCACAACAGGCTGATAAGATTTCCAAACAGAGCGGTGTTCTGCAGTAAAATGCGGAACACCGCTCCCAAGAAAGGATAATCATTAAAATGAACCCCTATCAGAAATATATGCAGCAGTCGGTCACAACAATGACCCCCGCTCAGCTTCTCATTGCCCTCTACGATAAGGCGATCACCGAAATAAACAAGGCGATCATCTTCATCGAGGACAAGGACATTCCCAAAGCGCACAATTCCATAATGCGTGCCAGCGACATCGTGGACGCTTTAGACGCACATCTCAAGGTTAAATACGAGATATCCGACAATCTTGCCGCCCTGTATCAGTATTTTCGTGAGCAGCTTGTTCAGGCGAACGTGAAAAAGGATCCCGAGATACTGAAGGAACTTCTCCCGATGATAACCGAGATAAGGGACGCATTTTTCGAGGCAGGCAAACAAGTGAAATAAGGGAGGGAGCCTATGAACCCGAAGCTTTTAGGGCTGGTGGATAAAAAGATCGAGCAGCTCAGGCACTACAATGACATCACCTCCAGAATAATATACGAGGACATCGACGGAGTAGGCGACCTCATCAGACAGCGGCAGGACATCGTCACCGCAGTAGACGGCATCTCAATGGAAATGCGGAGCCTGATAAACTCCCAGTCCATCGAGCGCAAGGACACCATCAACGCCCTGCTTTCCTTTCAGGAGATAGACGGGCTGTCAGGCTCTATGCTGGAGCTGTCGAAAAAGATCGAAGAGCTGAAGGAGCTTACCGACACCATCAAGAAAAATGACAGGCTTGCCATTGAGCGGCTTGAGCATATGCGTGACGAGACCTACGCCGAAATGACCAAGACCGCCAAAAGCAAAAAGGTGGTTAACTATTTCGGTGCCACCGCAGTTGATGTTAACAAGGGCAGCAAGCTAAATTCCGCCCACTAAGCGGGTGACGGCGGGTGTCGACCCGCGGCGACCTCGTTGGGATATTTTGTATGAAATATTTAATTTGTGGCTCGGTAACGTTAGTCTGATTGATAAATTTGAATATGTTGTTCCGTTTGTTATTTAACTTTGCTTAAATTTGTAAGCGAGTATGCAAAGGGTTAAGTAAAATAAACATATAAATAATCAAAATAAACTATACCACCAAATTACGATTTATCGAGCTAATATTACAAAATCACAAAGCCGCTCCCGTCACCCGACGGAAGCGGCTTGATTTATGTTATAACGCAAAACTTATCTGTCACAAAGCTTAACATAGCCCTTCTCCTTGCTCACACTCTTGTAAGCAGGACGGATTATCCTCTTGCTTGTCATAGCCTCCTCAAAGCGGTGAGCGCACCAGCCTGCCATACGTGAGGTCGCAAACAAAGGTGTGTACAGGTCCTCGGGGATTCCCAGCATCTTGTAAACAAAGCCGCTGTACATATCCACATTTGCGCACATATTCTTGTCATTGCCCCTGACAGTCTTGAAAAGCTCGGGAGTAAGGCGCTCAATGGTCTCAAGAAGCCTGTACTCAGCCTCGAACTCGCTTCCTATAGCCATTTTCTCCGCATTCTTCTTGAGGATAACGGCTCTGGGGTCGGAAAGGGTGTACACAGCGTGACCCATACCGTAAATAAGTCCGCTGCCGTCTCCCGCTTCCTTTTTCAGTATCTTTGTAAGGAAATCGGCAACCTCGCCCTCGTTGTCCCAGTGCTGAACGTTCTCCATTACGCAGCGCTGCATCTCAAGCACCTTGTGGTTTGCGCCGCCGTGACGGGGGCCCTTCAGTGAGCCGATAGCAGCCGAATAAGCCGCATAGGGGTCTGTGCCCGAAGATGTGAGCACACGACAGGTAAAGGTGGAGTTATTTCCTCCGCCATGCTCGGCGTGGAGCATAAGCATAATGTCAAGCAGCTTTGCCTCTTCATCGGTGTACTGCCTGTCGGGACGGAGCAGGGAAAGGATAGTCTCGGCGGTGGACAGCCCGGGGATAAGAGGGTGCATAAACATTGTGCCGTGATTGTAATATCTCTGCTTAACATTGTAAGCGTCAACCATGATAACGGGCATCTTTGCAATTATGGAAACTGCCGTATCCACCTCGTGCTTAGCACCCGTATCATCGGGAATATCGTCATAGGAATAAAGCGCCAGCACCGAACGGGACATCTTGTTCATAATGTTCTTTGAAGGAGCCTTGAGTATCATATCCTCAAAAAATCCGTCGGGCAGCTCTCTGTTTTCATCAAGAAGCCTGCCGAAATTCTCAAGCTCTTCCTTGTCGGGCAACTTGCCTCCGAGGAGAAGATATGCAATTTCCTCATAGCCGAAGCGATTTTCCGCAACAACATTCTCCACAAGATCGTTTATGTTGTAGCCTCTGAACACAAGCTTTCCTTCATCGGGAGATTTTTCGCCCTCGTTCAGCACATATCCGTGAACGTTGCAAATGTTGGTAACTCCCGCCATAACGCCCGAACCGTCGGGGTTTCTGAGTCCCCTTTTAACGCTGAATTTATCGTAATACTTAGGGTCGATCCTGTTGTTTTCCGTGTAGGCAGCATAGAGCTTATCCATATTTTATCAATCCTTTCGATATAGACAAAATGTGCAGCGGCTGCGAATTACCCTCTGCACATCATTGTACCGATTCATTTTCCCGAAGTCGGGTCACTTCTCCTGAGGCAGCACGAACATATCGTAGATTGCTCGTGTGGCAGTCTCGAAGTCCTCCTCCTCAACGCCTATGATGATGTTAAGCTCGGAGGAGCCCTGATCTATCATCTTCACATTGACTCTTGCATGGGCAAGGGCGCTGAACAGTCTGCCTGCAGTACCTCTCGCCTTTCTCATGCTCCGTCCAACAACGGCGATAAGAGCAAGATTATTTTCTATCTCAAGCTTGTCGGGATGGCAGCGGAAGTTTATCTCGTCAATGATAGCCTTTTCCTTGCCGATAAGCGCCTCGGAATTTACCACAATGCTCATTGTGTCGATACCCGAAGGCATATGCTCGAAGCAGAGACCGTTTTTCTCAAGCACTCTGAGAACGTTTCTGCCAAAGCCCAGCTCGGCGTTCATCATATCCTTTTCTATTTGGATAACGGAGAAGCCCTTCTTGCCCGCAATACCCGTAATGGTGTACTGCGATGTCTCAGCAGTTTCGGCAACGATGAAGGTACCTCTGTCCTCGGGGTGGTTGGTGTTCTTGATGTTGATGGGGATACCTGCTTTTCTTACGGGGAATATAGCGTCCTCGTGAAGAACTCCTGCGCCCATATAAGCAAGCTCTCTCAGCTCTCTGTAAGTGATGGTGGTGATAGGCTTAGGATTATCAACAACTCTGGGGTCGCAGATAAGGAAGCCGCTTACATCGGTCCAGTTCTCGTAGATAACGGCATTGACCGCATTGGCAACAATAGAGCCTGTAACGTCAGAACCGCCTCTTGAGAAGGTCTTGATGGTATCATTGGGCATTGAGCCGTAGAATCCCGGGATAACTGCGTGAGCGGAGGAAGCAAGCTTTGGAGCCAGCAGAGAGCGTGTTGTCTCAAGGTCAAAAGCGCCCTTTTCGTCAAAACGGATATATCCCGCAGGGTCGATAAAATCAAATCCAAGAAACTTTGCAAGAACAATGGAGTTCAGGTATTCGCCGCGGCTTGCGGCATAGTCTCTGCCCGCACGGTGAGCAAAAGCATTCTTGATATTTGCAAACTCGTCGGCTAAGGAAAGCTCGATGCCAAGCTCGTTTATAATAGAGTTAAAACGTTCCTCAATGGCTTCAAAAGCCTTGTCGAAGCTCTCGCCCTTAACAGCGAGGTCGTAGCAGTTATAAAGCATATCGGTGACCTTTGTATCGCCGCCGAAGCGCTTTCCGGGTGCGGAGGCTACAACAAATCTTCTTGCGGGGTCTGAAAGAACGATATCCGCGACCTTGCGGAACTGTCCTGCGTCGGCAAGAGAGCTTCCGCCGAACTTGACAACCTTGGTGTTTTCCATAATACTATCTTCTCCATTTTGTGAATATATATAAGGGTATGATAAGATCCCTTTATCGTATAATATTACATATAATATGCGACTATTACATTATATCCTATTTTTCCTCTTTGGTCAATTGCCATATAAGACAAATTTTTCTCCCCCGTTCCTTGTCCTTTTGGGGAATACTGCTGTATTCGTGAGACGGACACATTTTCACATATCGCCCTTAATTATTTGCCCATAAAAAAATATATTGACACGCCTTGAATTATGCGCTATAATAATATATAAGCATAGTTGTGCGTATTTATGCATTATCACTTTTATGCAATAAAATCACGCTATATTATAACAATATATATAAGGTGGAATAAAAAGAATGGGAATTTTAGACGGACTTTTCGGAAACTACAGCAAGAGAGAGCTTAAAAAGATCGACCCCATAAAGCAGAAGGTTCTCGACCTTGACGAGGAGTATACAAAGCTCAGCGAAAAGGAGCTGAAAGCAAAGACCCCCGAATTCAAGGAAAGACTTGCCGACGGCGAGACCCTTGACGATATCCTCCCCGAGGCTCTTGCCACCGTACGAGAAGCGGCTTTCAGAGTTCTTGGCAAGAAGCCCTATCCCGTACAGATAATCGGTGCCATCGTTCTTCATCAGGGCAGAATTGCCGAGATGAGAACAGGTGAGGGTAAAACTCTCGTTGCCTGCTGTGCTTCTTATCTTAACGCACTTGAGGGCAAGGGCGTTCACGTTGTAACGGTAAATGACTACCTTGCAAAATCCCAGTCCGAGGAAATGGGCAAGGTCTACAGATACTTAGGTCTCACCATCGGCTGCATACTCCACGACCTCTCCAATGACGAGAGACGTGAAGCATATAACTGCGACATCACATACGGCACCAACAACGAATTCGGCTTTGACTACCTCCGTGACAATATGGTAATCTACAAGAGCGAGAAGGTTCAGAGAGAATTTAATTTCGCCATCGTGGACGAGGTGGACTCCATTCTTATTGATGAAGCGAGAACTCCTCTTATCATCTCGGGCAGAGGCGACAAGTCCACCGAGTGGTATACCCTTGCGGACAAATTTGCAAAGAGCTTAAAGCCCTTCGTGGTTGCCGAAATGGACACCAAGACCGACCAGGAGGAAATCGCCGAGGACTGCGATTACATCATCGATGAAAAGGCAAAGACTGCCACCATTACCCGTCAGGGCGTTAAGAAGGCGGAGAAATACTTTAACGTGGTAAACCTCTACGACGCCGAGAACTCCACCCTTCTCCACCACGTAAATCAGGCGCTGAAAGCAAACGGCGTTATGAAAAAGGATATCGACTACGTTGTAAACGAGGGCGAGATCGTTATCGTTGACGAATTCACAGGTCGTCTTATGATGGGACGCCGCTACAATGACGGTCTCCATCAGGCTATCGAAGCAAAGGAAGGGGTAAAGGTAGCTCACGAGTCCAAGACCCTTGCTTCCATCACCTTCCAGAATTTCTTCCGTCTCTATCACAAGCTGTCGGGTATGACAGGTACGGCTATGACCGAGGAGGACGAGTTCAGGGAAATTTACAAGCTGGACGTTATCGAAATACCCACAAACCGCCCCGTTCAGCGTATCGACCACCCCGATGTTGTCTACAAGACCGAAATGGCTAAGTTCAGAGCTGTTATCGACAGAATTGTTGAATGCCACGAAAAGGGTCAGCCTGTTCTTGTAGGTACAATTTCCATCGAAAAATCCGAGATACTTTCCAAAATGCTCTCCAAGAGGGGCATCAAGCATAATGTCTTAAACGCAAAGCAGCACGCAAAGGAAGCCGAGATAGTTGCACAGGCAGGTCAGCTGGGAGCAGTTACCATTGCCACCAATATGGCAGGCCGTGGTACGGATATCCTCCTGGGAGGTAACGCCGAGTTCCTTGCAAAGGCTGATATGAAGCGTGCAGGTATGGAGGACGAGCTTATAAGCGAAGCAATAAGCTATGCCGACACCGACGACGAGGAAATTCTTGCGGCACGTGAGGAATACAAGAAGCTCTACGCAAAGCACCAGGAGATAATAAAGGGTCAGGCGGACAAGGTAAGAGCCGCAGGAGGTCTTTATATTCTGGGTACAGAGCGCCACGAATCAAGACGTATAGACAATCAGCTCCGCGGACGTGCAGGCCGTCAGGGCGACGAGGGCGAAAGCTGCTTCTTCCTCTCTCTTGAGGACGATCTTATGAGACTGTTCGGCGGCGAGCGTCTCCAGATGATGATGACAAATATGAACATTGACGAGGATATGCCTATCGAGTCCAAAATGCTCTCAAAGGTAATTGAGTCCTCTCAGAAGAAGGTTGAGGGCAGAAACTTCGCTATCAGAAAGAATGTCCTGAACTATGACGACGTTATGTCCACCCAGAGAGCTATCATTTACGAGCAGAGAGCCAAGGTTTTAAACGGCGAGGATATCCACGAATACATTCAGAAGATGATAAAGGACTGGGTGACCGACGGCGTAAACCTTTATATAATCGACAACACCGTACAGGACGAGTGGAACCTGACAGGGCTTCGAGAGCATTTTGCAGGTCTCCTCACCACTCCCGACGATTTCCACTACACTCCCGAGGAGCTGGGCGCTCTTTCCAAGGAAAAGCTTATAGATATGCTCACCGAAAGGGCTAATGCATACTACGAAAAGCGTGAGAAGGATATGGGCAGCGATATGCTCAGAGAGCTTGAGAGAGTTATCCTCCTCAAGGTGGTTGACCTCAAGTGGATGGCTCATATTGACGATATGGAGGAGCTGAGACGAGGAATCGGACTCAGAGCCTTCGGTCAGAAGAACCCCGTTGTTGAGTACCGCTACGAGGGCTTCGAGATGTTTGACGCAATGATCGAGTCTATCCGTGAGGACACCGTAAGACTGCTCTTCACCATTCAGGTAAAGGGCAACGAGGAGCCTAAGAGAGAAAGAGTTGCCGAGCCTATGGAAACTCAGGGCGACGGCAGCTACCAGAATGAACCCAGACGTGTCAAGAAAGTCGGCAGAAACGATCCCTGTCCCTGCGGCAGCGGCAAGAAATACAAGAACTGCTGCGGAAGAGATCTCAAGTAAAACATACGGGGTGAGGGTATGACAAGGATAATCCCGAGGCGAAAAAAGCATATTATTCCTTTGATCGTTATCGGCATTATCCTTTCCGTTGTCCTTTTGCCCTATACCGAATATTTTTGGTACGTGCTTATTGACCCCTACGTCTGCTCCGGCTGCGAGCGAGGGACTGCTAATTCCAACGCAAAGCTTGTCTATACAAACTTTATCACGTATAAGACAAATTGCGAAGCAAATAACATCACTGTAAATGACGGTATTTACTTCGGAAATCTGTCATACCCTTCTTGGGAGGAAAGCAATTATCGGAATTATTACGAATACGCTCTCCTTGACGGCTCGGAGGAAGATATTGTGAAATTTCTCCGCTGTCTGATGGGCGGCACGGAAAAATCGGGAAATTACGGATACTTCTGTGTAATTGTAAAGGACGGCAAACCCTTTCAGTCCTTCTGGTGCAGAGACGAAAAGCTGTTATATTACAAGGATAATTTTGCAGCCATTGTCGAAAGCATTCCGGAGGAAGAAAGATATGACGGCGCTGCCTTTTATACAGGCGGAGCCATAACGGGCGGATATCCCACATATAACATAGATCATAAGACAAAACCGCCTTTGGGGCACACATCTCACCTGCCCATACAGATAATTCTTCGTGATACAGCGGAAGAATTCATCACATATTTTGCCTATAACCTGATAATATTCTCCCCCCTTATAATACTGCTTTTGGTCTCATTATTCGTTCACCGCTTTTACACTGCAAAGGAGTACAGAAATAATGCACAGGCGGTTTTCGAGGCGGCGGAGGCGTATGTGTCGGAATGTAAAAACACTTTGCCCGATATGAAATACAGCGGAGTGCTGAAAGCCCGCAAGGACGAGCCCGAGATATATTTTGACGGTTCAGCCGAAGATTTTTCCGCATTCCTGTCAGATATCGCTGTCGATAAAAGCAAAAATTATTACACAGTAAAAATAAAAAACGGCAAGGTCTCGGAAAGCCGTTTCAGCGTAAGCAGAAGGCTTCTCAAGGGAGCCGAATGCGGAGGCATATATATAAGAAAAGAGGAAAAAAACAATGCTTATCAGTGAAGCAAAAAACGAGCTGTTAAACCACATAATCCCCTTCTGGGACGCTCTCAGAGACGATGAATTCGGCGGCTTTTACGGTCAGATGGACAACGACCTTAACCTTGACAAAAAAGGCGGCAAGGGCGTTATCCTCAATTCAAGAATACTCTGGTTCTATTCCTCCTGCTACCGTACAGTAGGCGGCGAAAAGAACCTTGACAATGCAAGGCACGCATATGAGTTTCTGAAAGACAAGTGCGTTGACAGGGAAAACGGCGGCGTTTACTGGATGATGAACTACGACGGCACCGTTATGGACAGCATGAAGCACACCTATAATCAGGCATTTGCGATATATGCCCTGTCAACCTATTACCTTGCCTGCAAGGATAAGGAAGCTCTCGACCTTGCTTTCGAGCTTTTCGAAACAGTGGAAGAAAAATGCACCGATGATGTGGCATATATGGAGGCATTTGACATAAACTGGCAGCTCATTGAGAATGACGCACTCAGCGAGAACGGACTTATGGCTGACAAGACAATGAACACCGTCCTCCACCTTATCGAGGGCTACACCGTTCTTTTCGAAGCAAGCGGCGATGAAAGAGTCAAGGCAAGGCTCAAGTTCCTCCTTGACATCAGCGAAAAGAAGATCTTCGACAGCCCCAATAACAAGCTTCTGGTGTTCTTCGACAGGGAGCTGAATGTTATCGGAGATATCCATTCCTACGGTCACGATATCGAAGCAAGCTGGCTTATTGACCGTGCCTGCGATGTTCTGGGCGAAAAGGAGTACATAGATAAATGGGCAGGAATTGATCTGCGCATTTCAAATAATATCCTTGATATTGCCTATGAAAACAACTCCCTTAACAACGAGCGTGACAAGACCGAGATAGACAAGAAGCGTGTATGGTGGGTCCAGGCGGAGTCTGTTGTGGGCTTTGTGAATGCATATCAGCACAGCGGCGACAGGAAATTCCTTGACGCTGCGGCAAATATCTGGGGCTGGATAAGAGATGTTCAGGTGGACAAGCGCCCCGGCGGCGAATGGTGGGCTGAGGTGGATTATAACGGCAAGCCTATGCCAAAGTTTACAATGGTCAATGAGTGGAAATGCCCATACCACAACGGCAGAATGTGCATTGAACTTATTAACAGGGGAATAGACGCTTAAATCTAAACTTGAAAGGGGACAGCAACCATGCTGATAAACGCTAACGAGGAAATTGTTAAACAGAGAATGCCCGAGCTTCTGAAGGAATACGACTGCAGCAAATGCGAGAAATGCGTATTTGATATGATGGCGATAGCCCTTAACAACATCAAGCCCGCATACGTAAATACTGCGGAAGGAATGCTGTTTAAGAGGATAAACAGTATGCTCCCTCAGAAAACTGCTGATATCGACATCGAAATTCTCAAGGCGATAAACCTTGTCAGCGCCCACCCCAAGCATACTGATGAAGCAATGTAAGCATAATTTTGTAATATCCGACAAACTTACTATGAATTTTTGTAGGATATTACAAAATTGCCTTTATGGCTATTGACAAAATAAATTTCAGGTGATATACTGAATTTACAATTTAATAAAGCTTTAAATCCTATGAACAAAAGCAAGTAGCATTTGTGACGGCATTACAGAGAGTCGGGCATTGGTGAAAGCCCGGTATGAACAGCAGATGTGAATGGGTTTGTGAGGAGCAGGGTGAATTTCATTTTCGGATAGTAGCCTGAGCCGTATTTCCTGCGTAAAAGGAAAGGGTATTGATGCGAAATGCTGCGTACTTTTATTTATTTCAGAAAAAGTACAGCATTATCGAATTTTCGGTAATGCTTTTTTATTAGGCAAAGGTACCCGATGAGAGGCAATGGGTTAAAAAGGATCCATTGCAACCTGGGTGGCACCACGGCGGATAATGTAAATTATGTCTGTCGTCCCTTGATGATACACGTTTGTGTATTGTCGGGACGGCAGACTTTTTTTGTTATAGAAAGGAAGGTTCATTATGATGTATCCCGCACTTGAAGAGACAAAAGAATATTTAAAGACATACGGCACAGTACCTGTATTTTACGAGCTGCTGACAGACAGCTTCACCCCCGTGAGAATGTTCGCTATCCTCAAGGAAAACTACGAAAACTGCTTTATCCTTGAGTCGGTGGACAACTCAAACCGCTGGGGTCGATATTCCTACATCGGTCTCGCTCCCAAGGCGGAGATACGAGTAAAGAACAAGCAGGCGGATATCATTTACTCCGACGGCAGAAAGGAAGTAAAAGACGCCTCCGACCCCGTTAAGCTTTTCTCGGAAATTATGGAGAAGTACAAATCTCCCAAGTTTATAAATTATCCCAAGCTCACAGGCGGTCTTATCGGATATTTCGGCTATGATATGGCAAGATATTACGAAAAGAAGCTGACAAATATCCCGAACGATGACCTGGATATGCCCGACGCAAATATGTTTATCTACAACGAGATAGTTGCCTATGACCACCTTTCAAACAGAGCGGTAATTATCCTCAATATGGATAAGGAAGCCATAGAGGAGCTGGCGGAAAAGTCGGGCGAAGGCTTTGACAAGGCGGCTGAAATGATGTACGAAAGTCTCGGCGACAGAGCCGAGAAGCTGGGAAAGCTCCTTTGCAGATACGTTCCCGAGCCTGCTCCCAAGGTGCTCACTCCTGCGGAGATAACCGTCAAGTCCAATTACACCAAAGAGCAGTTCTGCGAAATGGTGGAAAAATGCAGAGAGCATATCATTGGCGGCGATATCAGCCAGATAGTTATTTCCCAGCGGTTTGAAGCGAAAAATCCCCCCGACCCCTTTGATGTTTACAGAATGCTCCGCTCCACAAATCCCTCGCCTTACCTTTATTACTTCGACCACAAGGATTACTGCATCGCAGGCGCATCTCCCGAAATGCTGGTAAGCGTTACGGACGGAGTTGTCCTCAATAAGCCCATTGCAGGCACATATCCCAGAGGTGCAACGGCAGACGAGGATATCGAGTTTGAAAAGAAACTCAAAAACGACCCCAAGGAAAGAGCCGAGCATACAATGCTTGTTGACCTGGGCAGAAACGATGTGGGCAGAGTTTCAGCTCCCGGAACTGTTAAGGTAACGGAATTTATGAGAGTTGAACGATACTCAAAGGTAATGCACCTTGTGTCCGACGTTGAGGGACAGCTTGCAGAGGGCAAAACTCCCGTTGACGCACTTATGTCCGTCCTCCCCGCAGGAACTCTCTCGGGCGCACCGAAGGTAAAGGCTATGGAAATAATCGACAGCCTTGAGAACGTAAAGCGCGGACTTTACGGCGGCACAGTGGGCTATATGGCATTCTCGGGAGATATCGACACCTGTATCGCCATAAGAACGGTGCTTTTCAGAAACGGCAAGGCATACGTCCAGGCAGGGGCAGGAATTGTCTATGACAGTGTTCCCGAAAATGAGTATGAGGAAACTAAGCGCAAGGCTGCGGCAGTGCTTAACGCACTTAACGGAGCATCTCAAATGTAATTGACCCCCAAGGTAAAAGTTTCGCTCAAGCCTTTCTCAAAGGCTTGCAGGGGTCAAGGGGGCGGCGCCCCCTTGTCGCCCTCCGCAGAGGGCGAAACTCCTTATCCTTGCAAGAGCTCCGCAAAGGGGTGAATTGAAAACAGTCCTGTGGACTGTTTTCAAGAGGGGAACGCCCTGCGATAGAGGGCGTTCCCCTGGGATTGTTAAGGGCTTGCCCTTAACACAATGCGCCCTAAGGCGCATTGCCGAGCCTAGAACAAAGTATCAGGCATCAAACAAATAAAGAAAGGATCTGCTACTATGATCGTAATGATAGATAACTACGACAGCTTCACCTATAACGTGTATCAGGCAATGGCAAGCCTTTATAACGATATCAAGGTTTTCAGAAATGACGAGATAACCATTCCCGAGATAGAGAAAATGAATCCCGAAGCACTTGTAATTTCCCCGGGTCCCTCCTATCCCAAGGACGCAGGCATTTCCGTTGAAGCAATAAAGCATTTCGCAGGAAAGCTCCCCATTTTCGGAATCTGCCTCGGACATCAGTCCATAGGCGAGGCATTCGGCGGAAATATCATCAGAGCAAAGGCTCCTATGCACGGAAAGGCTTCGGTGATAAAGATAGACAGCTCCTGCCCCATTTTCTCGGGTCTCCCCGATAAGATAACCGCCGCAAGATATCATTCTCTCATAATCGAAAGAGAAACACTTCCCGACTGCCTTAAAATAACCGCCGAGACCGAGGACGGGGAGATAATGGCTGTAGCCCATAAGGATTATCCCATTTACGGCGTGCAGTTCCACCCCGAGTCGATCCTTGCGGAAATGGGAGTTAACATCATCTCCAATTTCCTCACTCAGGTGGTGGGAGTCAAGACCACAGGCGCAGGAGTTTCACCAATCCCTATGGAAAAGAGAAGTGCTCTGAAAAAGTACATCGCCAAGGCAATTGACGAAAATAATCTCACCGAGGAAGAAGCCTTTGACGCTATGAACATCATTATGAGCGACGCCGCAACCCCCGCCCAGATAGCCGCATTTCTCATAGATATGCGTATGAAGGGCGAGACCATCGAGGAAATAACAGGCTTTGCAAGAGGTATGAGAAGCAAGGCGGCTGTAATCAAAGGCTTCCGCTCCGCTATCGACATCGTGGGCACAGGCGGAGATATGGCAGGCACCTTCAATATCTCCACCACCTCCTCCTTTGTTATCGCCGCCGCAGGGATAAACGTGGCAAAGCACGGCAACAGAGCCGCTTCAAGCAAGAGCGGAGCCGCTGACTGCCTTGACGCTTTAGGCGTGAACATAAAGCTCTCCCCCGAAAATGCGGCTAAGTGCCTTGAAAAAACGGGTATCGCATTCCTCTTCGCTCAGGTTTTCCACGGTGCAATGAGATTTGTGGCTCCCGTCCGCAGGGAAATTGGCTGCCGCACATTCTTCAATATCTTAGGTCCCCTCACAAACCCCGCCCTTGCCGATTATATCGTTCTGGGAATTTACGATGAAAAGCTCTCCGACCTTATGGCAAACGTGCTTATCAGACTTGGCATAAAGGGTGCGATGGTGGTAAACGGCAGCGACGGACTTGACGAGATAACAATGACAGGCGTTACCCACGTGTGCGAGGTAAAGAACGGAAAGATATCAAACTACGATATCGACCCCCGCGACTACGGCTTTGAATACTGCACTCCCGATGACTTAAAGGGCGGCACACCCGAGGAAAACGCTCAGATAACTCTTGACATTTTAAGCGGAAAGGACAATGGTGCTAAACGAAACACCGTTCTTCTTAATGCAGGCTGTGCGATTTACTGCGCAGGCGGCGCAAAGGATATCTCAGAGGGCGTTAAAATTGCCGCAGAGATGATTGACAGCGGCAAGGCTCTTGCTAAGCTTAATGAAATGAAAAATTTTACCAACGAGGTTTGATATGATACTTGATGAAATTGCCGCAAAGAGAAAAGAACAGCTTGAAAGGGAAAAATCGGCAGTCTCCCCCGATGAAATGAAAAAGAGAGCAGCAAATGCCGCATTTCCCGTTCACAGCTTCAAAAATGCAATTGCAGACGAGGGCCTTTCGGTAATTGCCGAGGTTAAAAAAGCTTCTCCCTCAAAGGGACTTATACAGCCCGATTTTGACCCCGTAAAAATTGCCCGTGAATACGAAAAGGCAGGGGCAAAGGCAATATCCTGCCTCACCGAGGAGCATTATTTTCAGGGCTCGTCAAAGTACCTTGCGGATATCCGAAATAACGTGAACATTCCCGTTCTCAGAAAGGACTTTATATTTGACGAGTATCAGATTTATGAGGCAAAGGCAATTGGCGCAGACGCAGTTCTGCTCATTGCCGCCCTGCTGACGGACGAGGAATTCAAGCCCCTTTACGACCTTGCGCATTCTCTGGGACTTGACGTTCTCTGCGAGGCACACGATGATGAGGAAGTGCTTCGCCTTGTGAGAATGGGCTGCGACATAATCGGTGTGAACAACAGAAACCTGAAAACCTTTGAGGTGGATATCGAAAACACAAAGCGTCTTTCGGGTCTTATCCCCGAAGGAACTTTGCTTGTGTGCGAAAGCGGAATAAAAAACAATGAGCATATGAAATCCGCCCATAGCTGGGGCGCTGACGGCGTGCTTATCGGCGAAACTCTTATGAGAAGCGGACTGACGGGCATTTCCGAATGTATGAAGTCTCTCAGGGAGGGCGTATGATAAAGCTTTGCGGAATAAGGCGGCGTGAGGACGTAAATATCGTAAACGATTTTCTCCCCGACTTCATCGGAATGATACTCACAAATGGCTTTCGCAGGACGGTGGATATGGACACCGCCGAGGAGCTGTCAAGACTTCTTGACAAGCGGATAAAAAAGGTGGGCGTATTCGTAAACGAGCCTGCAGAGAATGTACAAACAGCAGCAAGCAGGCTTGACCTCCAAGTTATACAGCTTCACGGTGACGAGGACAGGGAATATATCCGTTCACTGAATGTAAAATGCGAGATATGGAAAGCTGTCAGGGTGCGCTCCTCGGAGGATATATACAGTGCCGAAAAGCTTGGCTGTGACCGCCTGCTCCTTGACAGCTTTGTAAAAAATGCAGTGGGCGGCACGGGAGTTGTGGCAGACTGGGTCATCATCAAAAACACAAATATCACTCTCCCCTATTTCCTTGCAGGAGGGATAGGCGAGGATAATATAGGGGCGGCTCTTGAAATTTGTCCCAACATTGACCTTTCAGGCTCCGTTGAAACGGACGGAGTCAAGGACAGGGAAAAGATTCGCAGAGTTATGGAGCTTTACCGCAGTACAACGCAGAAAGGAATACAGATATGAATAAAATAGGAAGATTTGGCGAGTTCGGCGGACAGTACGTTCCCGAGACCGTAATGAACGCCGTTCACGAGCTTGAAGAGGCGTATGATAAATACAAAGATGACCCCGATTTCAAGGCGGAGCTTGCGGCTCTCTACAGGGATTATGCAAACCGCCCCTCAATGCTCTACTATGCAAAGCATATGACAGAGGATCTGGGCGGCGCAAAGGTGTACATCAAACGTGAGGACTTAAACCACACAGGCGCACACAAGATAAATAACGTTCTCGGACAGATACTCCTTGCAAAGCGTATGGGCAAAAAGCGCATCATTGCCGAAACGGGAGCAGGTCAGCACGGCGTTGCCACCGCCACCGTATGCGCTCTTATGGGACTTGAATGCTGCGTATATATGGGCGAGGAGGACACCAAAAGGCAGTCACTCAATGTTTACCGAATGGAGCTTTTAGGCGCAAAGGTGGTTCCCGTCAGCAGCGGTACCTGCACCCTCAAGGACGCCATAAACGAGGCAATGAGAGACTGGTGTACAAATATCGAGACCACCTTCTACTGCATAGGCTCTGTAATGGGACCCCACCCCTATCCCGAAATGGTAAGGGATTTCCAGAAAATTGTGGGCGAGGAGATAAAGGCGGAGCTTATGGAGCGTGAGGGCAAGCTTCCCGACTGTGTGGTTGCCTGCGTAGGCGGCGGCTCCAATGCAATGGGCGCATTCTATGACTTTATCCCTGACACATCCGTAAGGCTTGTGGGCGCAGAGGCGGCAGGCAGAGGAATAAACACAGCTGATACAGCCGCAACCCTTTCCTGCGGCAGCGTGGGAATTTTCCACGGAATGAAGTCAATGTTTTTGCAGGATAAATTCGGTCAGATCGCTCCCGTTTACTCCATTTCCGCAGGTCTCGACTATCCGGGCATCGGTCCCGAGCACGCAAATTTATGGAAAACAGGCAGAGCGGAATATGTTCCCGTTACCGATGAAGAAGCCGTATGCGCATTTGAATATCTCTCGAAAACCGAGGGCATTATCCCCGCAATCGAGTCCGCCCACGCAGTTTCGGCGGCAATGAAGATAGCTCCCACAATGGGCAAGGATCAGATAATCGTCATCAACCTCTCAGGCAGAGGCGACAAGGACGTTTACTCCGTTGCACGCTACAGAGGTCACAACATCGAAAACTCATAAGAAAGGCAGGTCATAACAATGAACCGTATAGATAAATGCTTCGGGGAGCTTAAGGCTCAGGGAAAAAAGGCTCTTGTGACCTTTATCACCGCAGGCGACCCCGATATGGACACCACCGTAAAGACCGCTCTTGAAATGTTTGACAAGGGCGCGGATATAATCGAGCTGGGCGTTCCCTTCTCCGACCCCATTGCCGAGGGCGTTACCATTCAGAAGTCCTCACTCCGCTCTCTGAAGGGCGGCACCACCCTTGACAGGATTTTCGCCGCTGTTGACGAGATACGCAAAGAGACCGACAAGCCCCTTATCCTTATGATGTATCTGAACACGATTTTCGTGTACGGCACCGAAAAATTCTTCTCCCTGTGCAAGGAAAAAGGCGTTGACGGCGTAATTGTTCCCGATATGCCCTATGAGGAGAGGGAGGAAATACTTCCTGAGGCGCAGAAATACGGCGTGCATAACATCAATCTTGTGTCCCCCGCTTCTCACGACAGGATAAAGCGTATTGCCGCAGATTCCGACGGATTTTTATACTGCGTTTCCTCGAACGGCGTAACAGGTGTCCGCTCCGAGTTCAAGACGGATTTTGACGAATTCTTCGGACTGATAAAGGAGAACGCAAAATGCCCCTGCTGCGTAGGATTTGGCATTTCAAGCCCCGAGCAGGCAAAAAAAATGTCCGCCTACTGCGACGGAGTTATCGTGGGCAGCGCAATTGTGCGGATAATGGAGGCAAACGGTGTAAATTCCCCGAAGGCTGTGGGCGAGTTTGTAAAGAGTCTCAAGGATGCTATGGAATAAAAAACAAAAGTAAATCCCCGAAATGCGGTTCAGATCAGTTCAAACCGCCTTTCGGGGATATTCATATCTCAAAGCTGTTATCCGAATGAAGCTCCGCTTCGTAATAAAAGTCGGGCTTGAAGCTTAGCCTGCTCTTTATTCCGAAAATTATCTCAATGTCTCCGTCACGATATATTTCCGCTCTCAGAGCCGATATATACAGCGAGGAAGAAATATCCTCTGTCAGATATTCGGGAAGCGCCTGCATATCTTCTGTTATCCGCTTTGATATTTTTTCTCTGCCCCGTTCTATCCTGTCAAGCTTGTCTGATATCACAGGCAGCGATTTTTCGGCGGCAGCTCTGTCGTCTGTCATTATTCTTACGGTAATGCTCCGTCCCCATACAGAACGGGAAAAGCTGTAAAAGCCCTTAGCTTCGTTATATTTTAGCATTTGCCATTTTCCCCCGAACGGTCAGCCCTTATCCACATAAAAGCCTTCATCGGAAAGTCTTTTTTCAAACTCGTCCTTGGGAAGAGGGCGGTCGAAAAGGAAGCCCTGCGCCATACTGCAATGGGTCTCACGTAAAAACTCCGCCTGTGCGTGGGTCTCAACGCCCTCGGAAACAGCCTCCATATTCAGCTCGTTGACCATATTAACAATGTTCTTTACCACAATCCTGTCGGTGGAAATGCCGCCGTCAGCGTCGTTTATATTGGTAAAGAAGGACTTGTCCAGCTTGATAACGTCCACATCAAGGTCCTTTAAAAGATTAAGGGAAGAATAGCCCGTTCCGAAATCGTCAATAGAGGTGGCAACGCCGTTATCCTTCATTTTATCCACAAAAACGCTCATAGCGGTGAGATCCTCGGCGCCTGTCATTTCCGTAAGCTCCACCTCGATGTATCTGCCGTCAATGCCGTATTTTCTGATAATGCCCATTATCTGATCCGCAAGGCGCTGATTGTGAAGGTGCCGCTTGGAGAAGTTCACCGAGACTCTTACGGGGTCAAGACCCATTTCCAGCCAACGCTTTATATCGGCGCAGACCGCTTCAAAAACGTAGAAGTCAAGCCTGCAGATGCTGCCTTCGGTCTCGAGAACGGGGATAAAGTCCATGGGAGGAACTATCTTGCCGTCCCTTATCCATCTGCAAAGAGCTTCACAGCCGCAGAGCTTATTGTCCGAAAGCCGCACCTTGGGCTGATAATACACCACAAATTCGCCGTTATCCAGTGCGGAAGGGAACAGCGTGGATATTTTCTTTTTATGGATAGCTGCCTCCAGATGAAGAGGCGAAAAGAACACCACGTCCTTGCGCTCATCGCTTTTTGCAGCGTTGAATGCAATGGAGGACTTGTTCATAATATCCCCCATCGTATCGTTTTCCACAGCCTCGTAAATGCCCATACGCAGCCTTACATCATAAAGCTGCTTCATTTCGCCCTCGCCCATCTCAAAGGAAAGAGCGTCAACAAAGGCACGAAGGTCTGTTATCCTGCCCTTTTTGATAAGGAGAACGAAATTATCTCCGCCAAGTCTGGCAAATTTACCGTCGTCCTTTATGAATTTATCCATAGCCTGAGCAAATTTTTTCAGCAGCTCATCGCCCTGCCTGCTTCCGAAAAGCTGATTTACATATTTGAAATTCTTGATATTGATAAAAGCGGCGGCATAGTTTACAAGCAGTCCCCTTGCCACAAGCATTCCGCCGTATCTCATAAAGCCTTCTGTGTTGCATATGCCAGTCATACGGTCTATGTACAAGCTTTTTTCCATAAGGGACATAATTCTGGCTCTGCCTGTGATCATATAGCAGCTTTTGGAAACAAGCCCTATCAAAGCCTTTTCATCATCGCTCCATTTTTCCCCTTTTACGGGCATAAAGGAGGATACTACCTTTCCGCCTTCCTTGGTAGTGTAATTTATTACAACTCCGTCAGCCTCATAGCCATTGGGATTTAAATACATTTCACCGCTTTTGATTACCCCCTCAGGCTCAAGCTCATTGGGAGGAGCGTCAAGAGACAGCTCCACCCTGCCCAGCCTGATATCCTCGGCTACAGCCTCAAGCGCCGCACAAATATCGCTGACTGCATTATCTATATCAACAGTGTTTTCGTTTATCTTTTCCAGAAAATTCAAAACGCCATTGCTGAAAGCACAGTTTTCCATTTCAATTTCCCTTTCGATGAATTTATGATACACCCGCTGAATTTTTTAACTTACTGTAAAATTATAGCACATTTTGAAAACGTTGTCAATTGTCAATATGTTTAATTTTGTCATAACATATCCCGCTTTGATAACGCATTATGCGCTATAATACAAAACGGACCCGAACGTGAATGTGTCCGGGTCCGTAAATTATCAATCTTCCCCTGCAAGCTCCTTGTAAAGACCGATATACAGCTTTGCGGAATTATCCCAGCTGAAATCATTTTTCATAGTCTCGCTGACAATTTTTGCCCAGGCTTCCTTGTCCTGGTAAAAGTCGCAGGCTCTGTTTACGGCATTTAACATATCGTGTGCATTGTAGGTCTTGAAGGTAAAGTCGTTGCCGTTCTCGCCGCCCGCGTCTCTTACGCTGTCTCTGAGCCCGCCCGTTTCTCTGACGATGGGCAGGGTGCCGTATCGCATGGATATCATCTGAGCAAGACCGCATGGCTCGCTCTGGGAGGGCATAAGGAACATATCCGCACCTGCATATATCTTCCTTGCAAGGTCGGGAACAAAGCCAATGGTCGCGCTTACCTTGTCGGGGTGACGCCATGCCATTTCCTTGAAGAAATCCTCATAGATCTTTTCGCCCGAGCCGAGTATCGCAAACTTATAGCCGAGGGTCAGCATATCTTGGAAAACGTACTTGATAAGGTCGATACCCTTGTGAGA
>JAGAJF010000007.1 GCA_017829005.1 Oscillospiraceae bacterium
CTTTTCAAGAAATTCTTTTTTACTTGTTTTAGCTTGCGCCAGTTCGTCGCTTATCAGCGAAAATGTCAGTTGTTTATTCATATTTTTATTTTACCATTTTTCTTCTAGTTTTTCAATACTTTATGCGGTGTTGCCTTAAATCTTTATATTACAAATAATATGCCATTCAGAAATAGTGATTTTTCAATTTTTGAAAATTATAGCTATTTTGTTGCTGAAATTGCAGTGATAAAATTTCTAATTCCTGCTGTTGCAATTAACTATGTTCCTGTTAAGGAACAAATTGAAAGAGCAATTTCTTTAATTGACAGAAGCTTTACCCATAATAATGAAAATGTTAAAAAAGTCCTCGACTATATGAAAGCTTTCAAATGCACCACTCCCGCCTATCTCCTTGGCATTATCAAATAAGCAAAGCCCCCTCGGAAAAAAGGGGGCTTTGCTTATTCAAACTCGTGAAAAATGCTGTCGGCGCATTTGTGCAGATCGTCCTCGGATTTGATCTCGTCCGAGCGGAGCATTATCCCGCCCTGAACGTAATCGGGCAGAGAGCCGAAAAAGTTTTTGGCTTCGGGGCTTGTCTCAAGCAGGGAGTTTAAAGGATTTTGATTCATTGCACAGCTTCCTTTCATATTTTTATATGAGAATTATGTGCAGGAACGGGCGTATTATTCTTGACGGCTTGATTTGTTTGTGTTATAATTATAAAAACGGAAAAGGGGAACGGCTATGACTGCAGAGGAAAAGAAAAGGCTTGCGGAGTTCGAGCGTGACATAAAAAAAATGCAGAAGGATCACAAGGATACCTTTGCGGAATTCAAGCCGAAAAAAAGCCTGCCCCAACGAATCGGTGACAGGCTCAAAAGCATTTTTACTCCACGATCACGGTAAAAGGACCGTCATTTAACAGCGACACCTTCATATCCGCGCCGAAAATGCCCCTTTCGGTGTGGACGTATTTCTCAAGCTCTTTGCAGAAGAACTCGTAAAGAGGTTCGGCAGTTTCGGGACGTGCCGCATTGATAAAGGAGGGACGGTTCCCGTGAGAGCAGTCGGCATAAAGGGTAAACTGTGATATGCACAGCACCTCGCCGCCCACGTCTTTAAGGGACAGATTTATCTTGTCATTTTCATCGGAGAAAATGCGTAATCCACCAATTTTCTTTGCAATGCGAATGCAGTCTGCCTCTGTATCGCCGTCGGTAAACCCAACAAGGATAAGAAAGCCCCTGCCTATGCTGCCAACTGTTTTGCCCTCAACTTCCACAAAAGCGCTTGTCACTCTCTGGATAACTGTTCTCATATTTTTATCCTTTCACAAAAAATTTTCGGGAAACGTCCGTCACACGACTTGGACGTTTCCCGATTTTTTATCAGTATTTGCTCTGAACGTTTTCAAAATCATCATCGAGATAGATGTGTTTTTGCTGCTTCGGCGGCTCGGGAGCGACCTCAGGCTCGGAGAAATCGACGGGTACGAAATCATCGTCCTTCTTGTCGGAAGGCTCGTCATAGGAAACACTTTCGCTTACATAATCATCAAATGTATCGGAAAAATCCTGCTCGAATGATGTGGTTTCGTATGAGGGTGCCTCGTATGTATATTCGGGGATATCCTCGTCAGGCTCGTCGTTTATCTTGAAATGTGCAAGAAGGTTTCTCAGCACGCCCGACTGACCCGAAAGCTCCTCGGAGGTAGCGGCGGATTCCTCGGCGGTAGCGGTGTTGCTCTGGACTACGGCGGCGATCTGTTCAACGCCAACGCTTACACGCTTTATCTCGTCAGCCTGCTCGATGGAGGCATCGGATATCTTGGAAACCTCGTCCACGATAATGCCGGCGTTCTTGATTATCTCGTCGAGAGTGCCTGCGGTCTCGTGGGCGATCTCAGCGCCGCGCTTAACGCTCTCGATGGAGTTTTCGATAAGAGAAGTGGTCTGACTTGCGGCTTCTGCGCTCTTTGCTGCAAGGTTTCTTACCTCGTCTGCAACTACTGCAAAGCCCTTGCCCGCAGCTCCTGCACGGGCAGCCTCTACTGCGGCGTTAAGAGCAAGGATATTGGTCTGGAATGCGATATCGTCAATGACCTTGATGATCTTGGAGATCTCAGCGGAGCTTTTGTTGATGTCGTCCATAGCTGTGAGCATCTGTCCCATTTCATTGCCGCATTCTTTAATCTTGTTTCCGGTATCATTTACCACCTGCATAGCCTTGTCAGCGGAATTTGCGGTGTTGTTGACCTTAATGGAAATTGTGCTTATCTGCTCGGTGAGCTGGTCAATGGAAGCAGCCTGCTCTGTAGCGCCCTGGGAAAGGGTCTGAGCGCCGTCTGCCACCTGCTGGGAGCCGTTTGATACCTGACCGGAGGCAATGTCGATATTGCGGAAGGTCTCCTTCATAGAGGCAGTAACATCGTTATATTTTTTGCTTATAAGACCGAAATCGCCTTTCCATGAGGCGGGGAGCCTGTAGTTCAGATTGCCTGCGGCAACCTCGTCAAGACCCCTGTTTATCTCGTTGATGACCTCGTTCAAGTGAACGATAGTGTCCTCAAGTGTGTTGCAAAGCTCGTCAAACTCGGTTTTTTCTTCAAGCTTATCCGTAAATGTGTGAACATCGCCCTTGTCGATAGACTCCAGACGGTTCTCAACCTTTCTTATCTGTGCGGTTATGTACCTTCCGAATATTGTGGAGATAACTCCGAATGCGGCAAGACCTACAAATGTAAGTAATATCTGCAAAAGGATGTTGTCCACCATCATTGCAAAGCCCACAAGTGTGAATACTACTATCACCGCAGTAGTGACGTAAACAAGGGTCATTTTACCTGCGGCGGTTTTTGTCCATTTTCGCTTTTTATCCATAAGGAAGACTTCCTTTCAGTAATTGTCCCCGAATGTCGCGAACTGCGACGGGTAATATTATTAAGTATTATACCATACCTTGTAAGTAAAATCAATAGTTTTTTGTAAATTTTAGATAAGAGGTATAGACAATCCCGGATTTTTTGTGACCCATTGACAAAATAATTACGAAGGCAGGGCAAATGTACTTGAAAACATCTGACGGGTGTGGTA
Organism: Oscillospiraceae bacterium; assembly: GCA_017829005.1. Taxonomy (GTDB): domain Bacteria; phylum Bacillota; class Clostridia; order Oscillospirales; family Ruminococcaceae; genus Huintestinicola. The sequence goes on from JAGAJF010000007.1 coordinate 3,078, forward strand.
TAATAAATAATAGATTTATCACAGAAAGGACTTGTCAAATGGATCTGATATATGAAATAAAGAATTCTCTTCTGACCATTCTGCCGCCAAGCATTTTTGATATTCTGGATATAGCTTTGCTTGCGGTTCTGATATTCTATATACTTAAATTTATGCGCCAGAACCGTGCGGGCGGGCTTTTCAAGGGGCTTATCGTCATTGTTGTGGCTTATCTGGCGGCAAAGCTTGTCCATATGAAAGCCCTTGCCTATATTCTTGAGAATGCCTTCAGCATAGGTCTTATCGCTCTCGTGATACTGTTCCAGCCAGAGCTAAGACGTTCGCTTGAGAATATGGGTCAGTCCAGGCTTATGGATTTTGCAAAGGGCAGCAGCAAGCCTAATAACTGGGAAAAGCCTATCAAAGAGATCTGCAAGGCGTGCAGATATTTTGCGGAAAACAGCGTAGGTGCGCTTATCGTTATCGAGCGGAATGAAAAGCTGGGAGAGCAGATAAAAACGGGCACCGCTTTCAAGGCTGAAATAAATACCTTGCTGCTTGAAAATCTTTTCTTTATAAATTCGCCTCTTCATGACGGAGCGGTTATAATACAGGACGGCGAGATAGCTGCCGCAGGCTGTATGCTTCCCACTACCTCAAGACCCGAACTGGTGGATAAGGCATTGGGCTCGAGACATAAGGCTGCTCTGGGTATGAGCGAGAATTCAGACGCTATAGTTATCGTTGTTTCCGAGGAGACCGGCATTATCTCGGTTGCCGAGAACCGAAGCTTTTACAGACAGCTTTCTGTGGAAACTCTTGAGAATATGCTTACGGAAAGACTTATGCCTGAGCTAAAGAACAACAAGGACAGCAAGGCGGAAACGGAAGAAAATAGTAAACAGGCTCCTGCTGTCGCTGCAAGTAAAAAAATACCCAGAAGCAAGACTTCTGCCGCAGCCGAGGTCTCGCTCGGTTCGGGCAAGAAGGCTTCGCTCACGGTAGATAAGAAGACCGGTGAGCTGAAGGTAATAATTTCAAAAGAGATAGGAGTAATTCCCGCCGTAGAAATTCCCGAGATAAACGGAAATATCTCCGAAGAAGCACTTATTTCACTGCTGAACGGACAGGTATCCGAAGCTGACGAAAGCAATGACAGCTCCGGACCCGTCAGTGAAGGCTCAGCTTCAGCAGATAATGTTTCCGATGAAAAAGCATCTCCTGTGAGCGATGATACGGGCGAAGGAAAGGAGGGAGCCTGATGATAAAGGAAAAAATGACTGAGAAGCCTAAGAAGCTTTTGGACAAAAGCTTGAAAAAGACAAAAAAGCTATTATCCGACAGCCCTCTGAACAAAATTCTGCAGGGGATAGCAGAGAGCTTCAAGCAGGATACTTCTCTGAGGATACTGTCAATTGTTGTGGCAATAGCTATCTGGGCGGTGGTATCCATAAGCGTTTATCCCACAATGGAGAGAGTATACTACAATGTTCCGGTTAAGATATCTTTGGAAAATACCTATGCCGAAGCAAATCAGCTTGATGTCATAACCTCCTCCACCGAGATAGTTACCGTTAAGCTTTCGGGCAACCGCAGTCAGATAGGCGAGATAAAGTCCGAGGACCTGACCGCTATGGTGGACGTTTCCAGCGTAATGATGCCCCGAAGCTACAAGCTCCATATGAATGTGGAGTGTTCAAAGGCTGCCGAGTTCGAGGTAGTAAGCATTGAGCCCGATACCATTTCCGTTTCCTTTGATAAGATAATCTCCAAGGAGCTTCCCATAACTCCTCAGCTTGAAAATGTCCGCATAGCACAGGGCTATATGAGCGGAGACGCTGTTGTCACTCCCTCAACGGTGACGGTAACAGGTCCTCAGGATATGGTAAATTCCATTACAAAGGTATGTGCAAGGGTATCTCCCGAAAAGGAGCTTGACTCTACCTACGAATTCACCACCGACGAGCTTGTGCTTTACAACAATAATGCGGTGATATCCGACGACAACGAGATGCTGAGCTTTGATAAGACTGCCTTTGCGATACAGATACCCGTTTTCGTCCGTCAGACACTGCCTCTTGAGGTAAATATCATTAACGCTCCCGATAAATTCGATCTGGATTATTTCCGCAGTCAGCTGGTATTCTCGATAAGCGCCATTGATATTGCGGCTCCCAATGACAAGATAAAGGAGCTCAAGAGCCTGAATATCGGCACCATCAATATGAGAGAGGTGGACGTGGGCAGCGTATTTGAATTCAAGGCAGAAAATTTCCTGCCAGACGGCTATGAAAATCTAACTCAGATAGATACTGTCACCGTTACCTGCCCCAGCGAGGGTATCAAGAAGAAGGCAATTGCCATCAAGGGCAAGGATATCCAGTTTGTGAACCGTCCCGCACAGTACGAGTTCGAGCCTGTTTCATCGGGTATGACCCTGTTCGTGGTGGGCGACGAGGAGCAGATAGACTCCATCACACGAGAGGATATCACCGCCCAGATCGACCTTATAGATTTTGATATGCAGGAGGGCGATCACAAGATGTCCGTGGGCTTTATAATCTCCTCCTATGACAAGGTGTGGTTTAACGGAGGCGACGGAATTGCAACGCCTAAGATAATCGTCAAGGCATCGGTTGCCGAGGAAGAAGTGCTTGAAGAATAGCACTTAATATGTACATTTTAAGCGGTTCTCCCGAAAAATGAGAGCCGCTTTAATTTATCAAAAAAAGAAATGACATTTGTAACTAAGATCTATAATATAATTGACACGAAATAATTATTATGCTAAAATAAGGAAAATGATTCATAATTGTACGGAGGCAGGCAGATGATCGAGATATCCAACGCGTCAATGATATTTGACAATGACAGCGCAGTCCGATTCGGAAAAAAGGCTCCTGAGGGCTATGAGCATCGGGACAAGGCTCTCAATGATGTATCCCTTACCATTCCCGACGGCTGCATATACGGCTTTTTAGGCTCCAATGGCGCAGGCAAATCCACACTTATGCGAATGATATGCGGCGTTTACAAGACCGATATGGGCAGCATTAAAATAGACGGGCAGGAGGTCTATGACAACCCCGAGGCAAAGAAAAACATCTTCTTTGTAAACGATGAGACCATCGAGTACACAAGCTACACCCTTTCCGCCCTGAAAAACTATTACAGCAATTACTATGATACCTTCGACTCCGATACATACAACAGGCTGCTGGGCGTCTTAAAGCTCCCCGAGACAAGCCCGCTCTCCACCTTCTCAAAGGGTATGAAAAGGCAGGCGGTGGCAATTATCGGGCTTGCCTGCCATACAAAATATCTTATGCTTGACGAAGCCTTTGACGGTCTTGACCCTGCAATGAGAGCGGTCATAAAGGATATGATACTGGGTGAGATAAGAAGCCGCAGCGCAACACTGATAATATCCTCCCACAATATCCGTGAAATAGGGGAGCTTTGCGACAGGGCAATGCTTATCCACAGCGGAAAACTTGTATTTGCAGACGAGATAAGCAAGATAAAGAGCCGTTTCAGAAAGCTGCAGCTTGCAAGCCTCAGCCACACTATAACCCCCGAGGAAATTACAGCGGCGGACATCGGCATAATGCAGTACAAGGCAGAGGGCAGGGTAGTGCAGGTCATTGTAAAGGACAGCGAGGGGCTTGATGAAAAGGTCTCAACGTTGGGTGCAGAGCTTTATGAGCAGATACCCCTTACCCTTGAGGAAATTTTCATATACGAAATGAACTTGAAAGGATACGGACAATGATGTCATTTACAAGAATTTACAAAGGCTCCAATGCCGAGCTTATTGCCCATAAGAAAACACGTATCATTACAATTATCCTCCTTGCCTTTGCGGGAGTGATATACGGGCTTGACACCTCCTCAAGAGGGGATAATGTAAATCCCTCGGCACTTGGCGTGTTTATGTATTTTGCGGCTCTGGTACCCCTGTTTTCATGCTGCACGGCAGTTTTCAAGGATATGCACGATATCCCCACCGCTGATGTTCAGATGTCAATGCCTCTGAGCAGTGCTGAGAGGTATTTTTCAAGGCTCCTTACCATTTGCAGGATATGGCTCATACCCTTTTTCATCTCGGCGGCGGGAGCGTTTCTCCTGTCTGCAATGTTCGCAGGCACTCATTACAGTTACGATTATTACGATAGAATGGAATATTCAAGGACATATCACCCCGAGGTGCTGATGGTATATGATCTGCATATGCTGCTGTGGTTTCTGGCGGCGGTGCTGTTTATAATTGCAGTGACGGTGGTGTGTCAGTGCTGCATAGGCGCAAAGGCGGAAAGCAAGTATCTTCCCGTAATGCTGATGACGGCTCTTTCCATATTTACCCCTGCCATTTATACTTTTGTTATCTATGGCTTTGCAGACATACAAACCTCCGGAGAACCGTTTATCTATTCATTGTGGACATTTTCCGCTCTTTCAGTGGACTTTGACAGCGTAAGAGACACCATTCTTATGATAGTAAACTGCCTTATCTCCCTTGGGGTCATATACTGCGGACAGTTCATCTGCCAAAGGCGTGACGCAAGAACGGTGGGAAAGCCTATCGTGTTCCCGCTGTTTTTTGAGGTAATAATGTTCGTCACACTGACCCTGTTTTTTGTGCTGTTTCATACGGACTGGGAAAGCTTTGTGGTTATGTTCCTTGCCTGGCTGGGCAGCATTATCCTGCGTATCGTGGTATCGAGAAAGAATTTCTCCTTTGCTAAGATAGGCATATGGACAGGAATGTTTGTCGGCTATTATGTGGTATTCCTGCTGTTTATGTATATCGCTTTCCTGACGGGAGGATTCGGAGTTATCTCCAAAACTCCCGCACCTTCCGAGTATGAGGGAGTCGGAGCAACTATAGATATTGAAATAGTAGAGTGCCGGACAAGATATTGGTATGATGGATATGAAAATGAAAAGTTCATCGACTCCGGATTTGAACTTTCATTATTCGGCGGTAATAAAGAAAGGCTTCAGAGCTTTGTTGATAATATTTCCCGCACTGCTTCAAGGCAGCCGAGGATAAATGGGCTGTTTTCCCATCAGATGTTCGGGAACGATATGCCCTCAGGTACATATAATTGTTCGGTAAATGTCAGAGTGACCGACGAGTACTATGATGATGGCAGCTACAGATACGGAGATACTATTTACAGAGCAGAGTTTTATCTTGACCGCAGCGACGCAGAAGAACTGGCAAAGATTGCGGCGGAGCTTGAAAGAGGATATTGATATTATAAAGCCGTTTCGCTTTCTGCAATGTGTGCAGGAAACGAAACGGCTTTTTTTACTGTTCTGCGGTGCTGTGCTTTAATACCGCATTCGGCTCATGGCTTATCATCGCCACTCTTCTTTTGTATATCCTCGCAAAAAGGATTATTGCCACAATTGCTGAGAGCAGCTCCGCAATGGGGAAGGACGTCCATACAAGTGAGCAAAGCCCGCTGTTTTTCTTTGCCATATCAGCAAAGAAAAGTGCAGGAGGAAAGATGAACAGAAGCTGTCTGCAAATTGATACGATAAGCGACTCTCCGCCGCCCTCCAGTGCTTGGAAAATGCCCTGGAAAGCAACATTTGCGCCTGCAAAGATAAAGCTTATTGATATAATTCTCATAGCACTTATGCAAAGCTGCTCGGTCTCTCCCGAAAGACCGAAAAGCTGCGCAAGGGGCAGGGCAAGCAGTTCAATGACCGCAAGTCCTGCGACCATCATTACCTCGGTAAATAACATTCCCCATTTTATTCCGCCGTCAATGCGCTTTCTGCTGCCCATTCCGTAATTAAAGGACAAGGCGGGTGTGATGGCGTCTCTGATACCGAAAGCGATGAACAGGATCACCTGCTGAATTTTGTAGTAAAGACCATAGGCTGTGACCATATTTTCGCTTACAGTTCCGAAAATGATGTTAAGACCGTAGGTCATTGCAGACATCAGCGCCTGAGCCACAACGGCAGGGAAGCCGATGGAATATATCTCCTTTATCACGGTAAGGGAAGGCTTAATAAAGCTCAGCTTGTTGTCAATTCCCGTGTTTACCTTAAAATGGAAGATAAGAGCGAGCAAGAAGGATACCGCCTGACCTGCCACAGTTGCAACAGCCGCACCCTTTACTCCCATTTCGGGAAATGCGCCGAGACCGTAGATGAGCACAGGGTCTAAAACGATGTTCACCAAAGCGCCCGATATCTGGGCAATGGTGGAAAAGCCCGAGTGTCCCCCTGCTTGCAGCAGCTTTTCGAATATTGAGAAAAATACAATGCCGAAGGAAAATATGCAGCATATCTTCAGATAATCGGTGGCCATAGAGCTGATAAGAGGGTTGTCGGTCTGGGAAGAAATATAGCCTTTCGAACCAAAGATACCGAAGAGCATAAATATCACATAGATTACTCCTGCCAGAAATATGCCATTTCCTGCAGTGCGGCTTGCCTTTTCCATGTTGCCTGCGCCGAGGCTTTTTGCCGTAAGTGCATTTACACCCACGCCTGTACCTATTCCCACAGCTACCATAAGCATTTGCAGAGGAAATGCCAGCGTCAGGGCGTTAAGGGCAGCCTCCCCGTTTTCCGCCATATTTGATACGAATGCGCTGTCAACGATATTGTAGACTGCCTGCAATATCATTGATATCACCATAGGAACGCTCATAGAAAGCATAAGCCTGCCAACGGGTAACGAACCCATTTTTTCTGTTTTGTCCATAATATCAATCTCCTTAAAAACAAAAGAAAAAAAGTGCAGCCAATGATCGGATTTACGCTCATCGGCTACACATCTTGATTTTATTATATCTTTTTTGCAGCGTTTTGTCAAAGGTGATTTTCAACAAAAACATATTTCGTGAGGAAAAGGTATTTTGAGTAATTTACTCAATGGTATAACTGGGATATTCCTCGGGAGTATAGAGAAAATCAAAGCTGCCCTTTTCCGCCTGCAGACAGGTCTCAAGCACTCCTGCATAGAGCTTCAGCTTGCGGTAAATGCCCTCGTTGTCCGAAGGGAAAAAGGACTTGTCCAGCAGGAAGGTGAGCATGGCTACTATCATCTCCGCACTCTCTTCGGGATAATCGGTGCGTATAGAGCCGTTTTCCACGCCCTCCGCAAGAAGCTTTGTGAGAATGGGGGAGATGGTCTTGACGGCAGTCATCATCATTTTCATATGAAGCACAAGATTATCCTGCACATGAAAATATACAATAATATTTTTTCTCTTGTCGCTGAATTCCTGCGTGATGACTGCTCTGAAAAGTGCTTTGAATTTTGTGAGGGGATCGCTGCTTCCGCAGGCATCGTTGAAATATTCCTTTATTGCAAGGGCATAGCTGCGCTCGATAACGGCATTCACGATATCGTCCTTGCTCTCGAAATAATAATATATGCTGCCCTTGCCTATACCTGCTTTTTTAGCAATCATTTCCACGGAAATATCCTTGTCGGAAATTTCACACATAAGCGCTTCGGCAGCGTCTAAAATGATATCTCTTTTTCTATTGTCACGCATAATGCTGATTTCCTCCGTAATCAAGTTTAGATAATTATATCACAAAAGAAATTCAAATTCAAGTCAAATTTTTATATAAAAAATAAATTGACTTGCAGTCGAAAAAGTGATATACTGTAATAAAGTAAACAATCGACCGCAAGTCGAAACCGGGGCGAAAATTAAATTTTTTTTAGTATTTTTCGACCAACGTTCGACTTTGCAGAAAGGAAGATGATATTATGAGCGGTGAAATTATCGGAGCTGCCGTTCTCGGTACCGCAGCAGTAGGAGCAGCGGTGTTTACGGGAGCTGCCATAACCCTGTTCAACCGTGTTATCCCCCGTCAGGAGGTACTGAGGGTGGATATGAACGAGTTTGCCGATATGGCAACATGGGAGGCATACAAGAAAAAAATTGCCCCCAGAGCCGAGTGGGTGGTTTCTCAGCCCCTTGAGCAGGTCTCGGTAAAGTCAAGAGACGGTCTTAAACTCAACGGCTATATCCTGAAAGCCGAGGGCGAGAGCAAGGGTGCTGTCATCTGTCATCACGGCTACACCAGCAAGGCAATGGATAATGCAGCAATCTCAGTATTTTTCCACGAGCTGGGCTATGATGTTCTCTTAGCCGATAACAGAGCTCACGGCGAGAGCGAGGGAAAATATGTGGGCTTCGGTATCCTTGACAGATACGACTGCCTGGAGTGGATAAAGCTTATGGATAAGCGTTACGAGGGCAAGAAGGATATCCTGCTCTACGGCATTTCCATGGGCGCTACCACCGTTCTCATGGCATCAAGCCTTCCCGAGCTTCCGAAGAGCGTCAAGGCTGTCATTTCCGACTGTGCCTTCACCTCTCCCTACGATGTTTTCTCACATATTCTGAAAAGGGATTATCATCTTCCCAAATTTCCCGTTATGAACATAAACGACGCAATATGCCGCAAAAAGGCAGGCTATGGATTTAAAGACTACTCCACTCTTGACGCCGTAAAGTCCACCACTGTTCCTATTCTCTTTATCCACGGCAAGAATGATAATTTCGTTCCCACATGGATGACCGAGAAGAACTATGAGGAATGTACCGCACCCAAGGATATCCTTATGGTGGATAATGCGGGACACGGCGCTTCTTATTATGAAAACACAGAGAAGTACGAAGCCAAGGTAAAGGAATTTCTCAGTAAATACGTTCCCGAAAATTAAACGGAAAGGAAAATTATTATGTACGAGAAAGAGATAGTTATCAACGGCGCACCTGTTAAATGCTGGCCGCTCTGTGCTTCACAGAGACTTCATTATTTCACCATGCTTTTCAGCCCTCCGCAGGTGCTGAACATCGGCACAGGTCTTTATGTAAAGGACGATGTGGATTTTCCTCTGCTGAAAAAAGCTGTTTATATGGCATACGAGCGTTTTGACTCAATGCGTCTGAGATTTGTGAAGGATCCCGACAACGAGCAGAATGTGTATCAGTATGTCGTTCCCTTTGAGGACAGAGATATTGAATTCAAGGATTTTTCTGCCTGGAGAGAGGAAGCCGCTCATGAGGAGATGTGCCGCTGGACTGCCGTTCCCTTCGAGCCTTTCGGCAAGCCCCTTAACAGAGTTGTTCTTGTAAAGCTCCCCGGCGGATATAACGGACTTTATCTGAATGTTAACCATATGACAATGGACTCAAGTTCCATTATCGGCTTTGACCGCTGTGTTCTGGAATTTTACTGCTCTATGAAATACGGCACCGACGCTCCCGCACCTATGCAGTCCTTTATCAAGCAGCTTGAAAAGGACCTTGCATACGAGGACAATTCCCCCGCAAAGCAGAAGGACGAGAAATTCTGGATGGAGAGAATTTCTCAGAGCGAGCCTATTTTTACAGGCTTCACAGGTCCCGAGTATCTTATCTCCACAAGACGTGAGCTTGATAATCCCGAGCTTCGCAGCGCAATGATGCCCTATGCAGACCCCTCTGCCGCAATTTCCGTTTATAACCTTGAGAAAGAGCCTTCAATGCGTCTTATCAAGTTCTGCGAGCTGTATAACGTGCCTATGGCAAGCCTTCTTGCAATGGGGCTTCGAACCGTTCTTTCCAAGTTCAACGGCGACGAGAAGGACGTGTCCATCATCAACTGCATTGCACGCCGCGGAACCATTTCCGAGAAATATTCCGGCGGTTCGAGAATACATTTCTTCCCCCTCAGAACTATCCTTGACCCCGAGCTTACCTTTATCGAGGGCATAAGATCAATTCAGGCTGAGCAGAACAAGCTCTACCGCCATGCAAATTATGACCCCATTGCAATGAGAATGGCTCAGGACAAGCAGTGGAACGTTCCCCAGGGAGCCTGCTATGAGAGCATAAGCCTTACATACCAGCCCCTTACCCTCAATCAGACCAAGGAGCTTCCCGACATTCCCTATATGAGTAAGTGGTACACAAACGGCGTTGCAAGCCACGCTCTTTACCTCACAGTAATGCACCGCCCCGAGGACAACGGTCTGGGCTTCAATTTCGAATATAAGAAAGCTCTTGTTTCCAAGGAGGAGATGGATTACTTCTACTACTACCTCTGCCGAGTGCTTTTCAGAGGCATTGAGGACGAGACAAGAACTATCGGTCAGATACTTGAAATGATATAACATTTATGATATAATAGAATATGGAGGATCAGGCAATGCTTGAAAAAATCAAAGAGCTTATCGTTAACTATGTTGATGTAAATACAGATGATATCACCGAAGAGTCCCGTTTCGTGGAGGATCTGGGCTTTAATTCATACGATTTTATGAGCCTGCTGGGCGAGCTTGAAAACGAGTTCGACATTACCGTGGACGAAAGCGACGCTATTGATATCCACACCGTAGGCGAAGCTGTCAAGTACCTCGAAGATCTTAAAAAGTGAGGTGTCGTATGAATAAGGAGAATATAAAGAATTTACAGCAGCTTGTTAAGGAAGCAGCAGCAGAGTACGGCGACAAGGTTTTTTTGAAGGAAAGACAGGGCAAGGATATTACCCAAAAGTCCTTTAATGAGTTTTATGAGGACGTGCGCCGCATCAGTGCGTATGTTATGAGCAAAAGGGCAGGGGAGGAGGCTCTCCACGCCGCAGTTATCGGTCCCACAAGCTATAACTGGCTCGTAAGCTACTTTGGCACAGTTTCCTGCGGCAGCGCCGCTGTTCCCCTTGACGCACAGCTCCCCTGCGAGGAGATATGCGACCTTCTAAACAGAGCGGACGTAAGCATTTTCTTCTTTGACAAGAGATATGAGAAGATGATGCCTGCGGTGAAGGCTGCCTGCCCCGAGGTAAAGGAATTCGTAAGCTTTGACGATATTCCCGCTCTCCTTGATGCAAACGCTCCCGCAGAGCTTCCCGAGATAGACCCCGAAACACTGGCTGCTATCGTATACACCTCGGGAACCACGGGCAAGAGCAAGGGCGTAATGCTTCTTCACAGAAATCTCATCGACAATGCAATGTGTCAGGACAACGAAAGCTCTCCCGAGGACGTTGTAATGACCGTTCTGCCCATTCATCACATCTACTGCTTCACCTGCGATATTCTCTGTTCTCTCAGATACGGCGCGACCCTCTGCGTTAACGACTCAATGCTCCATATCCCTCAGAATTTAAAGCTTTATGCACCCACCCTTATGCTTATCGTTCCTATGATCGCCGAGACCATCTACAAGCAGATAAAAGCGGCTTCCGGGGCAAATCCCGGGATACCTCTTGCTGCAATTGCAAACAGCGTTTTCGGCGGAAGGCTCAAGACAATTTACAGCGGCGGAGCATATCTTCGTCCCGAGCTGCAGAAGGCTTACATAGATATGGGCATAAATATGGCGCAGGGCTACGGTATGACCGAATGTTCTCCCAGAATTTCCACCGCTGACCCCACAGACCATTCCTGTGCGGGAGATGTGGGCGTTATTGTAAACGGCTGTCAGGTAAAGATCGAGGACGGCGAGATACTTGCAAAAAGTCCCTCGGTAATGGCAGGCTATTACAAGGACGAGGCTGCCACCGCCGAAGCCATAACTCCCGACGGCTGGCTCAGAACGGGTGATCTGGGATATGTTGAGAATAACCGCATTTTCATTACCGGCAGAAAGAAAAATCTCATTATCCTTGCAAATGGCGAGAACGTTTCTCCCGAGGAGCTGGAGAATAAATTCGCAGGCAGAGACTTTATTTCCGAAGTGCTTGTTTACAGCGAGGACGATGTTATCACTGCAGAGATATTCCCCAATGCCGAATACTGCAAGGAAATGACTTCTGAGGAAATTGAAAAGCTCTTTGCCGATACCGTAAAGGAAATAAACAAGACTGTCACCTCCGCAAAGCAGATACACCGTCTGCGTATCAGAGACGTTGAGTTTGACAAGACCACTTCAAAGAAGATACGCAGAAACCAGTCCGTTCAGGGCAAACAAATCTGAAGCAGGTTGTGCCTGCAGCCACCTCGTCAGCGTGTCTTGTGAGGAAATTTTAATATGTGGCTCGGTACGTTTATCTGCTGCTCAAATCTGAATTGAAGGGGAAAATCATAATGACCTACGAAGAAATTTTTGCAAAGTCAAAGGAGCATATCCTTTCCCAAGCTCCCGAGGGACTTGAGGGACATCTTGCCGTTCAGGTGAATATCGTCGGCGAGGGTCAGGGCGCATTCTACATTGAGCTTTTAAACGGCAAGGTGTATGTTGAGCCTTATGAATACTATGACAGAGACTGCATTTTCATCATTACCGCCGAGGACTTCCTTGCTATCTGTGAGGGAACCTTAGACCCCGTTGCCGCATTTACCAAGGGCAAGCTCAAGATCGATGGAAGCATCGACAAGGCTCTGGAGTTTTCAAGGATAGTTGAGAGCGCAAAGAAAAATGCTGACTCTAAAAAGAATGAAGCCAAGAGCGAAACAAAAAGCGAACCGAAAAGTGAGTCCAAATTCGCATCAAAGTCACGCAAGAAATAAGTTATCATAAAAACAGATAAAAGGGGCTGTTGCAGCGTTCACTGCAACAGCCCCTTTTATCTGTCAATACCTCCTGATCCGCAAAAATGTATAATCAGGAAAAAGCGGGAGCAAAAGTTCAAATATAATACTAATTCCGCATCAACCTATAGACAGATACGACAGCTATAATTTCGTCACTCGTCGTCAAGCTCCTTTGCCGGGCGGCAAGCCC
>JAGAJF010000083.1 GCA_017829005.1 Oscillospiraceae bacterium
TACCTCCCGAAGAGCAGCTTAAAATGGGCAGGGAATGTATCGTCCCCCTGAGTCCCGTGGAGGAGAAGATACCTGCGCTCTATCACGCCGCAGCAGGCTCATGGTACTGCGAACACGTTCTGCACATTGCCGACGAGGAAATTCTTATGGCAGTGCGGTTCCATACCGCCGCAAGGGCGGGAATGTCAAAAACTGAGGAGATAATCTACCTTGCGGACCTCATATCCGAGGATCGTTCCTATAAAGACGTGGGAAAAATGCGCAAGCTTGCCTTCGATGATCTGCAGAAGGCTATGCTTGAAGCCATAAGCTTTTCGGTAAGCGACGTTATCGCAAAAGGCTCGCTAATCCCCGAAAGCACCACACAGGCTTATAATCATTACGCTGAAATTTTCAGATGAAAGGCGGTTTTTTATGCCGGATAAACTTACACAGCAGCAAAAGCTTGAGATAATAGTCAAGGCACTCGACAACAAAAAAGCCGAGGATATCAAGGTCATCAAGGTAGGCGACCTTACCATAATCGCGGACTATTTCGTCATTGCCGACGGAACCTCAAGCACACAGACAAAGGCTCTTGCCGACGAGGCAGAGTACAAAATGCAGGAAAATGGCGTCACCCCCAACAGAGTCCAGGGAAACAACGGCTCCAACTGGGTGATAATCGACTATGGTGACATTGTAGTCCACATTTTCAGCAAGGACCAGAGAGATTTTTACAACCTTGAACGTCTCTGGAGAGACGGAGAGGACGTGGATATATCCGAGTGGGTAAAGTAATTTTTTAGGGGGACTTGAAATGGAAAACAAAACAGATCTTGAATATTCTGCTCTCTACGATCAGACTGAAGCAGAGAATGACGATAAAGAAAAGGCTTTTGCGGATTACGAACAGCGTGAGCTTGCCCGAAAGGGAAAAATCAAGGTCATGGTCATCGGAATACTCTACCTTATTTTTTGCGGGATAAATATTCTGAAAGCCATTCCCGACCTGTCGGAGGGATTACCCTACTTTATAGGCGAAATGGCTGCATTGATTCTTTTTACCGCTATCGGAGTTATGTTTGTCAAGGGAAAAAACAGCGCAAGGATCGCTCTCGGAGTGATTTTCTGCATAAGTGCCGCTCTTTCTCTGCTTATTTTTGTGCCGTCGCTGATATCAACTGCGGCATATGGCAGCACGGCTCTTCTTTTCGGTGTTTTATCATCGCTCATTTCCCTTGCTATTATCGGTGTGCCTATCTGGTTCACCTTATTTGATAAAAGCGTTAAAGCATACTGCAAAAGCAAACAAAAAGATAAAAGCTGAAAGGGGTATTTACTATGGACGAACTTAAAATGGACGGTCTTGAGCTTCCCGATACGGGAGAGACCTATGACGATCTCCCCGACGCATCGGAAGGACTTGAGGAAACAGCACAGGAGGCTCCCCGCCCCTCCGACAGTATGGACAATTTTGACGATATAGCAATGCCCGTACTCAGCGAGATGGACGGCTCGGATATCGCATCGCCCTCGGAGCAGGCAGCGAAATCAGCATCACCCGATAAGCCTGCCCAGCCAAAGCCGATGTTCGAGGATATGTCCGCACCCGTAAGACCGCAGACCACACAGCAGTCCACCTCTTCGGGACAAAGTACATATCAGAGCACATCAGGCTCATATCAAAGCACCTATCAGAGCACATCGGGAAGAACAAATCCGAGGACTTCCTCCTCAATGGACGATCTCTACGCCGCACGTACGGCAGTAGACTCCGAAAAATACGAAAAGGGAAAAAAGAAAACAAAAGTCGTTGCAGGAGTGGGCATAGCTCTTTACGGCTACAATACTCTTTCCTACCTTTTTTCGCTGATAGGCGGCGGTGGACTGACTGTGATACTCGACCTTGGCATTTCGGGCTTTCTCCTTTATATGTTCATCAGGTTCTTTATGGGAAGCAACACCGCCAAGGAAACTCTTGCCATGTGGATAACCATCGACGTTGTATATAATATCATCGGAATTGTCACCGCAGGCGTTGCCACAGTCGCATTCAGCAGCTTTGGTATGGGAGGACTGTTCGGATTTCTTGCGGTCATGGGTATCATTTCCCTTGTGGCAAGGTGCGTTATGCTTTATTTCCTTATACTTGACGAAGATATTTCCGAGTACAGCAAGAACAAAAAATAACTCAGATATCAAATACATAATGATATAAATTTCTTTATTTTGCAAAGGACTGATAATTTTGGAAAGATACGATCATTCCGCCATTGAGAAAAAATGGCAGAAATACTGGGAGGAGAACGAGACCTTCAAGACCGATGTATGGGATTTCTCAAAGCCCAAATATTACGTTCTTGATATGTTCCCCTATCCTTCGGGCGTGGGACTTCACGCAGGACACCCCGAGGGCTACACCGCAACCGACATTGTTTCCCGAATGAAGAGAATGCAGGGCTACAATGTCCTTCACCCCATGGGATACGATTCCTTCGGTCTCCCCGCAGAGCAGTATGCGGTAACAACGGGCAACCACCCCAACGGCTTTACCCAGGAAAACATCAAGACCTTCTCAAAACAGCTCAAGGAGCTGGGCTTTGACTATGACTGGTCAAAAATGGTGGCTACCTCCGACCCCAAGTTCTACAAGTGGACTCAGTGGATATTCAAGCAGCTTTATCTTGACGGCTATGCAAAGTATGCAGATATGCCCGTTAACTGGTGCGAGGAGCTTGGAACCGTACTTTCCAATGATGAAGTCATTGACGGAAAATCCGAGCGCGGCGGCTATCCCGTTGTAAGAAAGAATATGAAGCAGTGGGTAATAGACCAGCCTGCCTTTGCAGAAAAGCTTCTCGAAGGACTTGACGAGATAGACTGGCCCGAGTCCACAAAAGCAATGCAGCGCAACTGGATAGGCAAATCCACAGGTGTTGAGGTCAAGTTTGACATTGTGGGCGGCGGCGAGTTCAGCATCTACACCACATGTATCGAGACCATCTACGGCATCACCTTTATGGTGCTTGCTCCCGACGGCGACATCGTAAAAACACTTATGCCCCGTATCACCAACAAGGACGAAGTACAGGCGTACATTGATGAAACTCTCAAGAAAAACGATATGGACCGCACCGAGCTTAACAAGACCAAATCGGGCTGTGAGCTTAAAGGCGTTACCTGCATAAATCCCGTAAACGGCAAGGAAGTCAGAATGTTCATCGGCGACTTTGTTCTTGCAAGCTACGGCACAGGCGCAGTTATGGCTGTTCCCTCTCACGACCAGAGAGATTTCGAGTATGCCATAGCTCATAACATTGATATGATACAGATAATTGACGGCGATGAAAAGCTTGGCCACGTTGACGTGTCCGAGAAAGCCTTTGAAAAGGGTGAATATCTGGGCAAGGGCTACAAGCTCATCAATTCCGAGGAATTTACGGGTCTTACCGTTGAAGAAGCAAAGGAAGCCATTACCTGCAAGCTTGAAAAAATGGGCGTTGCAAAGCGCACCACAAACTACCATTTCAGAGAATGGATATTTGCCCGCCAGCGCTACTGGGGCGAGCCTGTTCCCGTTGTACACACCGAAAACGGCGAGATACACGTCCTTGATGATGACGAGCTTCCCCTCATTCTTCCCGAGCTTGAGGACTACAAGGGCAAAAACGGCAAAGCACCTCTTGAAAATGCAGCCGAATGGAAGAAGTATGACAAAAACGGCGTTAAGGGCACAAGAGAGACCTCCACAATGCCCGGCTCTGCAGGCTCAAGCTGGTACTATTTCAGATATATCGACCCCGATAATGACAAGGTATTTGCAGACCCCGAGCTTTTAAAGCACTGGATGCCCGTTGACCTTTACATTGGCGGCCCCGAGCACGCAGTAGGTCATCTTATGTACTCCCGAATCTGGAACAGATACCTTTACGATAAGGGTCTTGCACCCACAAAGGAGCCCTTCAAGAAGCTTGTTCACCAGGGAATGATCCTCGGCGAGAACGGCATTAAAATGGGCAAGAGATATCCCGAATTTGTTGTAAATCCTAGCGACATCGTAAGAGATTACGGCGCAGATACCCTGAGACTTTATGAGATGTTTATGGGTCCCCTTGAGGTATCAAAGCCCTGGAGCAGCTCCGGAGTTGAAGGTGCAAAGAAGTTTATCACAAGAGTATGGAATTTCTTCACCGAGCCTTCAAACCTCACCGATGAAAATGACGGCACACTCACCAGAGTTTACCATCAGACTGTAAAGAAGGTCACTGACGATTTCGAGGCACTTGCATTCAACACCGCCATAAGCCAGCTTATGATATTTATGAATGCCGCATATAAGGCAGGAAAATGCCCGAGAGAATACGCCGAGGGCATTGTAAAGCTGCTTTCCCCCGTTACACCTCACGTCTGCGAGGAAATATGGAGCATTCTCGGTCACGACAAGACCATCGCATACGAACCCTGGCCCGTATATGACGAAAAGGAGTTTGAAGTCGACACCATCGAGATAGCCGTTCAGGTAAACGGCAAGCTCAGAGGAAAGATATCCGTAGGCGTTGACGAGGAGCAGGACTCCGCACTTGCAAAGGCAAAGGCTCACCCCGATGTCAAGGCATTCCTTGAGGGCAAAAACATCGTCAAGGAAATTTATGTCAAGGGCAGGATAGTAAATATCGTTGCGAAGTAACATCTTGTAAATATGCACAAAAAAGTTTACAAAATTTCGTCTTGGTTTTTTGTGCAAACACTTGACAAACACGTAAGATATATAGTATAATGTTATAGTTATATCGTATATAATCCTCTGCCAAAGGGCAAAGGGAGGGAACAAAATTGGCTGAAATTCACGTTGGAAAGAACGAGACCTTAGAGACTGCTCTTAAGCGTTTTAAGAGAAGCTGTGCTAAGGACGGCGTTATCGCTGAGGTTCGCAAAAGAGAACACTACGAGAAGCCTTCCGTAAAGCGCAAGAAGAAGTCTGAAGCTGCTCGTAAGCGTAAATATTAATCGTTAATATGTTAATAGTATCGCTTTGTTCATACTAAACTTCGTTTAGTATAATAGCGGCGGCAGCCCAATAACTGCCGCCGCTTTTTTCTATTATGAAGGAGCGTGTTTATGCTGTTCACACCCACAAGAGCCTACAAAAGCATACTGAGCGTGACCCCCGAGATACTGCGTGAAATGGGAGTAACCGCTCTTATCCTTGACATAGACAACACAATGACCACCCACGACAATCCCACTCCCCTTGACGGGCTTTTCGAGTGGCTTGACAATATGCGGAAAAACAATATAAAAATGATGGTAGTCTCAAACAATCACGTCCCCAGGGTCACACCCTTTGCACAGCTTCTGGGACTTGACTTCATACCCGAGGGCGCAAAGCCCCTGCCCATAGGATATAAAAAAGCCGCAGAGAAGCTGGGCGTGCCCAAAAGCGAAATATGCACCATCGGCGACCAGCTTTTCACGGATATCTTAGGCGCAAAGCTTTTCGGCATAAAATCCATTCTCGTCCCCCCTATCGAACCCGAGAAAACCGTATTTTTCAAAATAAAAAGAGGGCTGGAAAAGCCGTTTTTGCCTAAAGAATATTTGTAATGGTGATATTATGAAGAAAACACTGCTTGTACTTATTTTTCTCCTGCTTCTGAGCGGCTGCACAAAAGAGGAGGAGCCCGCCGCTCCTCCCGAGGTTTCCCATCGGCAGATATTTGAAACCAAAACCGAGACCCGCACCGTTACTTCGGTCGAAGAGATAGAAATGATAACGATAGGCAATCAGGAATACCCCTCAGATACAAAGGAACTTGATCTTGAGGATATGGGGCTTACCGATGATGATATCAAGGAACTTTACAAATTCACAAAGCTGAAAAAGCTGTTCCTTGACGGAAATGATATTACCGACCTGTCCCCCATAGCAGAACTCAAAAAGCTTAATACCCTTTCGTTCAGATACTGCAATATATCCGACCTCTCTCCCCTGTCGGAACTTAAAGAGCTGGAAAGCCTTGCGGCAGGGCATAATAAAATTTCGGATATCTCTCCCCTTAGCGGACTTATCAGACTTGAGTATCTTGCCCTGCAGGGTAATGAGATATCCGATCTGACCCCCATCTCGGGACTTAAAAGGATAAGCTTTTTTGATGTAAACAGCAACAGGATATCGGATATCTTACCCATTTCGGGAATGAAGGGTATCTCTATGCTCTGCATCTACGGCAACAGCATTTCCGACCTTTCTCCCCTTGCGGAGCTTCCGGAGCTGTACTCTGTTTCGGCTTTTAATAATAACATTACCGATATTTCCCTTTTGAGAAATTCGGAAAAACTTGAATACCTTTTCCTGACAGGCAACAGCATCACCGACCCATCACCGCTCCTTAATTTACAGAAATTAAAATGCTGCGAGCTTGACGGAGCAGGCATATCCGAGGAGGACAGAACAGCTCTCATCAGCGCACTGCCTGAATGTGAATTTGAATTTAAATAGTAGGAAAGGAAGAGAAAAATGGATATCAACTCAATGAAACAGAGCTTTGCCGAGGAACTGATGAAAACTGCCGAACAATACGGCGTGGACGTTTCCATATACAGAAACGGGAACTATTCCCCCGATGAGATACTTAAGGCTCTGAACGGCAAAATGGCAGAGATAGCCGCAAGACAGGTGCAGGAGATCGATGAGGAAAACCAAAACCGACTCATTGCCGAAGTGAGGTTTGACATTTCGGAAATAATCGGAAGAATAAACCGTGAACTCCCGCCAAAGCCTATGATAAGGTTTATTCCCGTTGAAGCGGAAAGCACCGATATTTTTGACAGCAAATTAGGCGGCGTGCCTTATCTGCCTAAAAATTTCCCTTATCCCGTGGGAAAGGAGGGCGCTTACAAGGATATTCCTTTAAAGCTCCTTGTCCAGCTGAATTTCGAAAAACTGCCCCATATCGACCCGTTTCCCGAAAAGGGCATTTTACAGATATTCTGCACCTGTGCCAACGATGACGAAGATGAACTGTTCGGAGCGGACTATGGAATGAACTATGACGATATGACCGATCAGAACGGCTTCCGGGTCATCTATCATGAGAACATCATCACTGACCGAAGTCAGCTCATTGACGAAAGCGATCTGCCCGAGTTTGAATTTAACGGCTGCAATTTCCCCTTTGACGGTGAGTTTCTCCTTGAGACCCAAGAACCCGAGGAATATGCGGCAACCATTCAGGACGGCTCATTCCGAAAGCTGCTTATGAAATACTGCAGCGAAGCAGCGGGAACGGAATTAAATGAGATAAGTGAACTTGAACAGGCAGGCTTCGGAAATATGGATTTTCTTCGGTACAATGATGGTCAGTATTGCTGTATCGGCGGATATCCCTGTTTCACCCAGACAGACCCCAGATATTTTGATGATAACTTAAAAAAATTCGATACCCTCCTTTTTCAGCTTGACAGCGAAAGCGAGGAAAACGGTCTGATAATGTGGGGAGATATGGGCGTTGCCAACTTCTTTATCCCCGAAGAAAACCTGAAAAAATGCGATTTCTCACAAGTCCTTTACAACTGGGACTGCTGTTGACCGCATTTCCGAAAAAATATCAAATGAAAGGATAGTTAAAATATGACCGCAACATTCGGCCCCGCAGGAAGCGCAGAAAGCTTCAAAGCAATGGGCTACAAAAAATCCACCCAACTGCCCGAATACTTAAAAAAATTCGGGCTTACCCATTTTGAATATCAGTGCGGACAGGGCGTAAGAGTATCCGAAGACTCCGCAAGGGAAATTGGCGAGGCATTCAAAAATGCAGGAATGACCCTGTCTCTCCACGCCCCCTACTTTATCTCACTCTCGGGAACAGAGGAGGAAAAGAGACTTGGTTCCATAAATTACATTCTCGCCTCCGCAAAGGTAGCAAAGGCAATGGGAGCAAAAAGAATAGTTATCCACAGCGGCTCCTGTGCCAAAATATCCCGTGAGGAGGCACTTCTGCTTGCAAAGGACACAATGAAACGAGCAAGACAGGCGCTGATCTCCGAGGGGCTTGAGGATATCATCTGCTGCCCCGAAACAATGGGCAAGGTAAATCAGCTTGGCACTCTCGAAGAGGTCATCGAGATATGCAAGGTAGACGACAGCTTCATTCCCACCGTAGATTTCGGACACCTGAATGCCCGTACCTTCGGCGGCATAAAAACCAAGCAGGATTATGCCGAAATGCTTGACAAGCTTGAAAACGGTCTTGGCATCGACAGAGCAAGAGTATTCCACAGCCATTTTTCCAAAATAATGTACACCGAAAAGGGGGGCGAAAAAATGCACCTGACCTTCGGTGACAATCAAGGCTTCGGACCCGATTACGAGCCGCTTATGGAGCTTATCGCAGAGCGTGACTGGTCACCCACCTTCATCTGTGAAAGCGCAGGCACACAGACCGAGGACGCAAAAACAATGATGGACTATTACAATAGCGTAAAGAAATAAAAAAAAGCAGCATTGACGAGCCGAAAACCCGTCAATGCTGTTTTTATTGTACCTTATTTTTCTTCCACAAGCGTGTAAAGCCCCGTATCATCGCCGCTTATCTCAATGCCCTTAGCCTCGAAAAGCTCGGAAACGGTAACGAATTCGTAACCCTGTTCCTGAAGTGCGGGGATAATAGTTTTCAGAGCCTCAACGGTTTTTGTATTGCCCTGCATATCGTGAAGAAGAACAATGGTGCCGTCCTTGACCTGCTTTAAGGTGCGGTCAGCTCTCTCCTCAGCGGAAACGCTGTCCTCCCAGTCATTGCAGCCCGCTCCGCAGATAAATGGCATATCAATGGCATCATACATCACAGGAGCAACAGCAATATACGGAGGACGGAAAAACTTGGTGTCCTCGCCCGTGATCGCTTTGACCTTTTCACGAACAAAATCAATTTCGGCAGTAATATCCTCTGCGGACATTTTCGTCATATCCGAATGTGTTTTCGAATGGTTGTCTATCTCGCAGCCCATATCATAGGCACGCTTTACCACCTTCTCAGTGCTTTCGGTAATGTTGTTTCCGATAAGGAAGAAGGAACCTCTTACCCCATATTCTTCCAGAACGTCCAGCACCTGAACGGTGGTGGTAAGATTTGGACCGTCATCAAATGTAAGAGCCACCAGGGGCTTTCCCAGAGCCTTGTAATCCACTTTTGTAACCTCACTTTCAGTAGTTTGTACCTCCGAGCTTACAGTCTCGGAAACAGTTTCGGCATTATTTTCCTCCGCAGGCGCACTTGTGCAGGCGCATACAAGAGAGGAAACCATCGCCATAAAAACAGCAACAGCCTTTTTCATAACGTCTCTCCTTTACGGCTTTTACAAATTATATCATAAAATACAAAATATGTCAACGAAAAAAATATTATTTTTAATCCGCGAACTGACTGTTGTAAAGCTTCGCATAGAAGCCGCCCTTTTCAATCAGGGATTCGTGATCTCCCTGCTCGATGATATGACCCTCTTTCATAACAAGTATCACGTCCGCCTCCTTGATAGTGGAAAGGCGGTGAGCAACGATAAAGCTGGTGCGCCCCTCCATAAGACGGGCAAACGCCTGCTGAATTTTTATCTCGGTTCGGGTGTCGATGGAAGAGGTAGCCTCGTCAAGTATCAGCATAGGCGGCAGGCAGAGCATTACACGGGCAATGCACAAAAGCTGCTTCTGACCCTGAGAAAGGCTTCCCCCGTCCTCCCCTA
>JAGAJF010000008.1 GCA_017829005.1 Oscillospiraceae bacterium
ATATCCGCTTGTGTGAATGTTAGATTTGCACAAAAAGGCATTGACGGATATCAAAAGTGATGATATAATATATTTAGCAGTCAAACAGATGGAGTGCTAAAGCATATTTGATAATTGATAGGAGTGTAATGCAAATGGATAAGGTTGATGACACACAATATTGTGGATATGTTATTGACTTTGTCAATAAAAAACACATGGGTAGGGAGACCCTGTTGTTTACAGCATTATGAGCTGTCTGAGAAATAATCGTCCCAGTTATCTTCGAGAGCTTCAACCTCATCGCTGCACTGAAAGTTTGCGATAGCCTTTGTGACCGCATAAGCAATTGTCAGTGACAGCAGCACTGCTTCGAAGATCCTTTTTTTGGACATATAAGACCACTCCTTTCGTTTACATAGATAGAATATAATCGAGTAGGAGGCTGCCCATTAGTTGAGCAGCCGACCTCTCACACCACCGTGCATACCGTTCGGTACACGGCGGTTCAATAGTTTGTGTGCAGTACCTTGTATCTTTCGAGTATGTCATCATACCATATCTCTTCCGCTTTCCATTACTGCTGAAAAGACTTTTTCCACTAATTCCGTAAAGTTTTCAATTTTTTCATTGTCTATTTCGATTTTATATGTTACAAAGAGCCTTGCTTCACCCTGTATGACCTTGATCTCATGGATAGCCAAGCAGTTGTCGATGGTAATGGAAATGATAGCCTTGAGCCTTTCCTCGTCAAATGTTCTTCTGATGTTGACCTGTGTTATTTTCATAAAATGTTTGTCCTTTCATGTTAAAAACTGTGTGTACAGCCCTCGCTTTCGTATTGAAAACGAGGGCTGCAATGGATTTGTGACGTAATCGCTGCTAATGCATTATGCATCAGCGATCATATCGTCAAATATTTTTTCAAGAGCTACATGCCTGTCGTATGCCGAAAGAATGATACTGTCAAACTCATCTCTTGTTTCTGGATCAATGGGATGAACGATGTCACGGAAAACTCCGTTTTCATCCTTACGGCTGGGCATTGCTGCAAAGATTCTGTCATTGCCCTGTACGATCTTGATATCGTGTACGGCAAGACAGTTGTCGATAGTAATTGATACGATTGCTTTAGGATTGCCTGTGGGGAAGCTCTTTCTAACCTTTACTTCAGTGATGTTCAATGTGGTTTTCCACCTTTCAAAAAATTATTTAGGTTTATCAAGGAATCAACAGCTGCCGGCTTAACCGTCATTTCCTTAAACACCTTTAAAAATATACCGCGGCGTTCCTGAACGCCGGTATCTCAGGAATCAGATAATTATTCAAATACAGCACATAAATACTTTCTTTGAATTATTTCAAACCCTTTAAAAACAAACCGACAGCAGCCTGCTGCTGTTTATAGGGAAATGAGAATAAAATGGTTTGCACAAAAGCCTTTGGATAGCATCAGCATTTGCCTTTTAAACAGGTATAACTTAATGGGTGTTAGTATAAATATACATAATTCGACATATTATATAAAATATCTTTACAAAAAGACAATATTATAGTATAATCAAAATAGAATAATAGCAGAAAGGGGCATTTTATGAAAACCAGTGACCTGCATGAGGAAAATCTTCGCCGCTGCAACAAGCTGTTGAGAAATACACAGTGGTTTATGGCGTTCAGCATACTATTTATAGAGATCGTGACGAACATTGTACTATATAAAACAGGTGATCCGAAATATACCGATGAAACGGTGGGGTATATGTTTTTCCGATTTCTTGTCTTAACAACTATAATTAATTTCAGTGCACTATTTTTGAGCCGAATTGCCATAAAGCTGTTTAAGCTGAACATATATACCAAAAGGTATGCGCTGATGACGGGACTTATGGCAATAATGACCGATGTGTGCTTCTCGCATTACGACTTTTTCATTGTGTTCTGCTCGTTCATAGCGCCAATAATAATTGCGGCACTTTACGAAAACCGTCGTTTTTACATTGGCGTGAGTATTTTTTGTTTTGTAGGAATTGCACCGGGACTTGTCAAAAAAATGGTTGACCCTAATTTCGGTATCTCAGCCATACCTGAAACTGTGCTTACAGTGCTGATAATCGCTTCATTTTGCATACTCGGCTGGTTTATTACAAAATACCTTTCGAACCGCAGTGCTGTGCTTGCCGATGCCATTAAGGAGGCTGAGTCTGCGAACAGCTCAAAGAGCAACTTCCTTGCAAATATGAGCCATGAGATCCGTACTCCGATGAATGCCATAGTTGGAATGACTGAGCTTATTCTGCGTGAGCATGACATAAGTGAAAGCGTGCAGGAAAACTGCTTTAACATACAAAACTCAGGTCGCAGCCTGTTGTCAATCATCAACGATATTTTGGATTTTTCAAAAATCGAGTCGGGAAAAATGGAGCTTATTGAGGAGAGCTTCAACATTGCGTCCACCCTTAACGATGTGATAAATATGGCAATAACACGAAAGGGCGACAAAAAGCTGGAGATAGTCGTTCACGCAGACCCCGATATTCCCTGCGGGCTGATTGGCGACGAGATACGCATACGTCAGGTTATTATAAATATTGTCACCAATGCGATAAAGTATACCCGGGAGGGCTGCGTTTCCATAAGAGTGTCGCAAACGAAGCATAAGTACGGAATAAATCTCTCTGTTTCCGTTTCGGACACGGGTATCGGCATTACAGAGGAGAATCTTGAAAAACTGTTTTCCAGCTTCCAGCAGGTAGACACGAAGAAAAACCGTGCTGTTGAGGGAACGGGCTTGGGTCTGGCAATATCAAAGAAGCTGATAACGCTGATGGGCGGCTTCATAAACGTGACCAGCAAGTACGGAAAGGGCTCGGAATTTAGGTTTGTAATACCTCTTAAAGTAAGCGATGAAAAGCCATTTGTGACAATTGCCGATGCTGAAAAGATCCATGCAGCGGGGTATATTGATTTCAAAAAATATTCGCACCCGAGAATTGCAGAAGAGTACCGTTTGCTCATCAAAGAGCTGTCGGATACGCTGCACACGGACATCAAGGTTTACGAAACAATGGACGAGCTGAAAGAAGCGGCAAAGCAAAATAAGTTCACGCACTTCTTTACTCCTCGTGAGCATTACATTGAATATTCGGATTATTTTTTGAACCAAGTTAATAATTCCGAGGTAATTGTGGTGCAGGACAGAATGAATGCCATAGATATGGCAGACGGCGTGAAATGTATGTACAAGCCGTTTTACATACTGTCTGTCGGTGCGATATTCAATCACGAAAGCGTTGTGACAAACCTTGGCGAACAGAGATCTCTGACAACGCATTTCTCTGCATCAAAGGCACGCATACTTATTGTCGATGACAATATCATAAACCTAAAAGTTGCCGTTGGACTAATGCGTCCTTATCATATGCAGGTAATAACCGCAGACAGTGCAAAAGCGGCGTTTGAACTGCTGCGTTCGAAGGATTTTCATCTTGTTTTTATGGATCATATGATGCCTGAGATCGATGGTGTTGAGGCAACGCAGATCATACGCGCCAAAGAGGGGGAGTATTATAAGAATCTGCCGATAATCGCACTTACTGCAAATGCAGTGAGCGGTGCCCGTGAAACCTTTATGGAAGCAGGAATGAACGACTTTATCGCAAAGCCTATTGAACTTTCCGCACTTGACAGAGTGCTGAGAACATGGTTGCCGAAGGAACTGATAAAAGCTCCTATTGAGGACAAGCTCAACGTCGATGATAAGCGAAAAACCGCTCCGAAGCCTGAGAAAACATATGCACTTTTTGATGCTGATACGGGAATTTTCTATACCGGCGGCGACGTTGAGGCGTATTTGGAGATCCTTGAAGTATACGTCAATAAGGCTGAAGAAAAACAGAATTACATACAAAAGCTGTTTGATGAAAAATCCTGGAAAAATTACGTTATAGAAGTACACGCATTGAAAAGCACATCTCTTACGATCGGCTCAAAGCCTCTCTCCGAGCTTGCGAAGGAGCTTGAGCTTGCGGGAAAAAACAAGAATTATAAGTTGATCGAAGAAAAGCATTCATCGATGCTTGAGCTTTACGAAAAGGTGACGAAAATCGGAAGCGATTATCTGGCACAGAAAAAGCCTGCATCTACAAAGGCAGACGCTTCGGAAGAAAATCTGACGGAGATCTCGATCGATGAGGTAAAAAGCTTTGTTAGTGAGATCAGAGCGGCTTGCGAGAGCTTTGATGTTGATGCGGCGATCGAAGTATGCAAAAAATCCTACGGAAAAAGCTTCGGCGGGATTGACCTAAAGCCTCTGTTTAAGGCTGTTGAGGAATACGTGACGGATTTTGAGTACGAAGAAGCGGAGCGGCAGATCGAAAAAATTCTTGATAATTTGAAAGGAGGTACGGATAATGGCTGAACAGAGGGTTAAAATCGTTGCGGAGTGCGTATGCGATCTGCCGTCGGATTGGTTGAAAGTGCACAATGTGGACATCGTGTATTTTACGATCGAAACAGACAGCGGTGTGTTCTACGATACACACGAGATCACCTCCGACAACATTATTTCATATATGCAAGCAGGCGGCAAAAAAGCACATTCCTCTGCACCCGAGCCGGATATTTACAAGGAAGCTTTCGAAAAAAACCTTGTGGAATATGATGAGGTGATTTTAGTTGCGATCAGCAGCGGAATTAGTCTTTCCTGTGAATATGCGACCAAAGCAGTCGAACAGCTTGGCGAAAACAGCAAGCGTGTGTACATTTTCGATTCCGGGCATCTGTCGTCAGGACTTGGGCATCTCGTGATAAAGGCAGCGGAAATGGCTGAAAATGGGAATTCGGCAAGCGAGATTCTCGCAGCTCTCGAGACACTTAAAAATAAGGTTTCGACGAGCTTTATTACCGAAAGTGTGGATTATTTGCATAGAAATGGCAAGGTTTCCGAGAAGGTAAAAAAGATATGCTTAGCGTTCAACGTTCATCCTATTCTGATTATGAAAAACGGCGAGCTTACGCTGAAATCGGTGACGCATGGCGACTACCGAAAGGCGTGCAAACGCTACATCAAAAAGGCACTGTCAAACACAAAGTTGATCGATAAGAACACAGCTTTCATCACGCAGGCAGGCTGTAACACGAAGATGATAGAGTGGATAAAAGCCGAGGTTTCAAAGGAATGCAGTTTTGAGAATCTGATTGTGACAAAGGCTTCGGCGACTGTTTCGAGCAACTGTGGTCCGAATACCTTTGGGGTAATTTTTATTGAGAAGTGAGTCTGAATATTTGCGGAAAATCTTTCAGGAATATCGCATACTTCATCTGCGCTTATCTTACAGCAAAGGTATTCATCACCCGAAAATTTTGCACTGCCCCATTCGCTGTCAAGGCAGAGATACAGATATTCTGCGCTGTGAAGAAGATAAAAGAATTCTGAAAGCACGGCAGTATATTCTGCAAGGGTTTTGCAGGCGGTAAGTCGGCTTGAAAACTGTGCAACACTGCTCATTATCGTGTGATACTGACTTATTCTTTCAGCGTATAGTTCATCTGAAAGCTGTGACTGCACCACACCGCACGGGCAGGAATCGCCGCTGATAAATCTGTCCTTATCTTCTGCGGAATATTTGCATTTGAGCAGTCTGTTTACTGCATAATGTCCAAGCTTTCGTCTGTTCCGGCGCATAGTAGTCAAAAGCGGAAGATGATATGTCCTGCCGCCTGTATAATCGTAGCCTGTAACGCTGAGCTGTTCGGGTATGGATATTCCTGCCGATAAAAGAGCGTCACACAAGCCGAATGCCATATAATCGTTTGTGCAAATGACTGCCTGAGGGAAAGGTAATTCTCCGTTAATATAACATTGCGCAAGTGCTTCGCCTGAGGTGTTCCAGAAATCTCCGTAGTGCAGTTTGCTTTCATCAAACTGAATACCGTGTTTGTTCAAGGCGTTTTTGCACGCAGCAGCACGTCTTTCAGCGGTCTTATCCCCCCTGACTCCCGTGAGAATGTCTATATCGGTGAAGCCGTGCTTTATAAGGTGTTCCGTTATAGATTCCATATCTGATTCATCATCGGAATAAATGCTTGCAAAGCTCTCAAGTTCTCCGCCTATTACAACGGCAGGCAGCTTTGATTTTTTCAGCTTTTCAACTATCCCATTAAGTATTGAAATATCCCTGAATGCTTCGGCGGTAATTATTGCGCCGTCAAAGTGTCCTGGTTCAAATAAGGAGTAGATAATATTCTCATAATTAAGAATTGTATCCTCTACCCAGTGATTGTAAATATTGGAGTATACAACGGTATCTGCGTCTGCGGCAAATGCGGCTTCGGCAATACCGCAGAGTATCTCTTTCTGCTCGTTGTCATCAGCTCTTGCCGTGATGACTGCTATTCTTTTTTTGCACATATGCTCACCCTCTTTGTTTTTAGTATATCGTAATCTTATGTAAAAGTCAACGTAAAAGTTCATATTATGATTAAATAGTGGACTATCTGAATAAACCCTGTTGCATTTGCTGTTAAGATGTGTATAATAAAATTATAAACCAAAACACATCTGTGTTTCTGCTTATCAGGCAGAATGAAAGGAGTAGCTATGAAAAAGAAGATGATTGCTATATTATGTATAACGGCAATGCTGCTGATAGGTTGTTCGGGCAATGATACCGCCAGCGCACAGACAACGGATACCGAAAGCACGACCGCAAACACAACCACATCTGATATTACAGAGGATGTTACCGAAGAATTGATACTGGAAAGCCTTAACAACGGCATCGTCATTGACGAGGCAAGCGGCAATGCCTACAAAACAGAGCGTAACGCAAACCCTATTTCAGGAAGTGTTTTCTGTGCGGACCCTACCGCTGTTGAATATGAGGGCAGACTCTATGTTTACGGCACAAACGACCATCAGCAGTCCGAGCTTGACACAACAAACGACTATGACCGGATAAATTCACTTGTAGTTTTCTCAACCGATGATATGGTAAACTGGGTTTACCACGGCAGAATTCCCGTAAAAGAAATTGCACCTTGGGTAGGCACTTCATGGGCGCCGTCAATTGTTTCGAGAGTTGAAGATGACGGACTTACACATTTCTATCTGTATTTTTCTTACAACGGTGCAGGTGTTGGTGTTCTCACATCAACCGACCCTGTAACAGGCTGGACGGAC